>JBDTSO010000317.1:0-4036 GCA_039931085.1 Acidobacteriota bacterium
TTAATTATTTGATCAGAGGCATAGTATCACATAAAACTTAAATATTATGTGATAATCGGCACACGAGAAGAGAAACGTCCGAAATGTTGTAGAGATTACTTCGCGTTCATCGTGATATTTTCTTTAATTCGCTCAATATCCGCGCCGATTGAGCGGAGTTTTTTGACGATGGTTTCGTAACCGCGATCAATATGATAAACGCGGTCAATCAGCGTTTCACCCGAAGCACACAAGGCGGCAAGCACGAGCGAAGCCGAAGCGCGTAAATCTGACGCTAAAACGGGCGCGCCCATTAGTTGAGTTTTGCCGCGCACAATTGCCGTATTTCCCGAAATCTGAATATCCGCGCCCATTCTGATAAGTTCGGCGACGTGCATAAAACGATTTTCAAAAATCGTTTCGACAACGGTTGACGTGCCTTCAGCCTGCGTCATCAAAGCCATATACTGCGCCTGCATATCAGTCGGAAAAAGCGGATGCGGTGCGGTTTCAACGTCTTTTGCCCGTAATTTTTTCTTGTCACATTTGACTAAAAGCGTCGTTTCGTCAATCTGCGTAATTTCAACGCCGGCTTCGCGCAATTTTCCAATCACAACTTCGAGATGTTTCGGCTGACATTTTGAAATTTCGATTTCGCCGCCGGTAATCGCCGCTGCGACGATAAAAGTTCCGGTTTCGATGCGGTCGGGGATAATAATGTGTTCCGCGCCGCCCAAATCTTCAACGCCCTCAATTTCAATAGTTTCCGTTCCCGCGCCGTTAATCTTCGCGCCCATTTTATTAAGCAGTTCGGCTAAATCTTCGATTTCCGGCTCACGCGCCGCATTATTTATCGTCGTTTTTCCCTTCGCCAACGCCGCCGCCATCATCACATTTTCCGTTCCGGTTACGCTGACTTTTTCAAAAAAAGTTTCCGCGCCGACAAGCCGACCTTTCGGCGCACGAGCGACAACGTTTCCGGCTTCGAGCGAAACCTTCGCACCTAATTGTTCAAAAGCCTTTAAATGAAGATCAATCGGGCGAGTTCCAATAGCGCAGCCGCCCGGCAGCGAAACTTTCGCCTGACCGAAACGCGCAAGCAGCGGACCCAACGCTAAAACGCTCGCCCGCATTGTTTTAACAAGTTCGTAAGGTGCTTCAAAAACTTCGATATTTTTCGCATTGACTTTGTGTGTGCGAAGTTCCGGCGTTAAAACCGTCGCGCCCAAATCTTCGAGCAATCGCCGCTGCGTAATCAAATCTTTGACATACGGAACATTATGCAAAGTAACGGTTTCGGCAGTTAGAAGCGTCGCCGCCAAACACGGCAGAGCGGAATTTTTCGCTCCGCTAATTTCGATTTTTCCTTTGAGCGGTTTTCCGCCGCGAATTAAAAATTTATCCATTTTGTTTTGTAATTTACGATTGGCAGATAAAAAATTGCTATGTCAACGATAACGTATCCTTATGAAAAGTAATCGAAAATCTTATCACGACTTTTCAAAGAATAAAAATAGCCGAAGCGCGGGCAGGCTGTCCGCGCTCCAACTCTCCGACTAGACGTTTATAACACTAAAATCTTAAACTTAAATTATGGCAGAAAAGGAAAACGAATCACAAAGTTCCAAAAAACAGACATTTACGGGTTTAGCAAGACGTTTGGGCAAACTTCCGAACGAAAAAAAGATCGCCGCGTTGGAAATGAGCGCGTCCTTAGCCGGAGTTTCACTACGCGTCAGCCGCGAATTTGTCGAAGCCGTGCCGAAGGCGGCGAAGATTTTGGAAGCCGAAGATTTACGCGCTTGGGCGGAAATGGGCAGACGTTTAGCGATGGCAAATGCCGATTTAGGCGCGGATTTTTTCGTTCGCGGTGTCAATGATTTTAAAAAAGTTCCCGCCAAAGCGCGTTCGCTCATTTTTCAAATCTGCACACGCCAACTCGTGCTGTCGAGTTCGATTGCACTGGAAACTTTTAATTTAATTCCCGAATTGGCGAAGACGATCAACGACAACAAACTTTTCACCGATATTTTGAGTCTGGCTTATGAAATCGCCAATCGTTCCGCCAAACACAGCGCGGATTTTTTGCAGAAAACGCCGAAAATCGCCGAAACGCTGGAAAAATTCGGCGACGAAAAACACAAAGTTGCCGAATCAGTCATCGCGCTGGCTTCGCATTTCGCCAATCGAACCGGCGGAATGACGGCGGATTTGTGGCAGATTCTGCCTACAACACTCGAAAAACTTTCCGCCGAAAACGTCATCAATCTGACGGCGAAAGCGACGGATTTTTTAGAATTCGGCGGCAGCGTGACACTTCATTTTGTCAGCGCGGGCGGCGAAGTTCTGCGGCGGGTCGAAAATGTTTTTGACGATTGGCGCGAAGTTTTGTTAAAAATTGCCAAAAGCGGAAACGCGATTTTGATTTCGTTTATTCGCGTCAGTCCGCAATTTTTCGCCAATATCGTAACTTTGCAAAAAAAAGCCGAAGTCGTCGAAATGGCGCGGAAAGTTTTGGATTTAGTCAAAGAAATCGCCGAAACCGATGCCGAATCCGCGCTCGCCGCCTTTCGTTCGAGTTCTTCGGCTCTGCGAAAAGTTTCGCTGGCGCAGTTTGAAGAATGGGTTGAAACGGGTCTGGAAAAAACCAAAGACGACAGCGCGAAGGCGCGGCGCAGTTTTTTCGCGCTCGAAACCAGAAACAGCAACGCGCTTTTGCAGGAATCTTCAATCGGTTTGCCGCTCGAAAATGTCCAGACGATTTTGCGGATTTACATCGAAGGTTTGACGGGCAAAGAAGTCGAAATCGCGCCGTTGACGGCGATGCCGCAGCAATCGCGCATTTCCGACGGCAAAACGATTTACCTGCCGTCAAACATTGCGGAATTTGAAACCGACGAAATGGATTTTCGGCTCTACAAAGTTTTAGCGGCGCACGGCGCGGGACAAATTGAATTCGGAACTTACGAAAAAGACACGAGCGGCTTAAAAGCAGCTTTTACAGAGCTTTCCGCGCTTTACGAAGCGACTGCCGAACAAACCGACGCATTTTCGCTTGCCGGTTACATCGAAGACGTGCAAAAAGGTGAAAGAGCTTTGCCGGAAGAAGAAATCGCCAAAGAATCAAAAAAAGCCAAAAAGAAATTGCCGAAAAATTCCGATTATAAAACGGTTTTGCAGGTTTTCCCCGAACCGAATCTGGCGAAAAAGATTTTCGGCACGATGGAAAATGCGCGGATTGATAATCTTCTTCGCCAGACGTATCGTGGACTTCGCAAAGATTTGGATTTGATGCAGAATCTTTTGGGCGAAAAACGTCCGTATATTTTCGATTTGCCGATGAATCAAGTTCCGTTTGAGTTATTATTTCAAATAACATTGTGCGGCGGCGCGACCGCTGATTCGCGGCAGTTTTACGGGCAAGTCGTCTCCGAAATTGAATCGGTCGTCGAATCATATCTATCTCAAAAATCGGCAACCGTCGCCGATGCGGTAATGGCGACGAGCCGCGTTTACACGCTTTTTCAAACAATTACACCCGAACAAACCGAGCAATCCGAATCCGAAGAAACGGACGAAAAAGGCGATTACGCCTACGAAGACAAAAATGCGAAAGAAGGCGTTTTGGAATCGGAAGTCAAACGCGAAGAAAAGCCGAAAAAAAATCAGGATGTCAGCGAACTTTTCAACGCCTGGAACAAAACCGACGATGACGATGGCGAACCCGACGACCTGCAAGGCGCGGAAGCGTGGGCGCATAACGAAATGCCCGAACAGCCGCTTGAAATGGGCGATGTGGCTTTTTCCTACGACGAGTGGGACAAAGATTTATCGGATTTTCGCACGGGTTGGTGCCGCGTGATTGAAAAAAAAGTGCGGCAGGGCGACAGAAATTTTGTCGAACTCGCGCGCAGTCGTTACCGCGGCGTAATTTCTTCGATTCGTCATCAATTTCAATTGATGAAACCGGAAAATCTGACGAAAATCCACCGCGAACTTGATGGCGAAGATTACGATTTAAACGCGCTCGTTGATTACGTCATTGACCGCAAAGCCG
>JBDTSO010000318.1:0-4035 GCA_039931085.1 Acidobacteriota bacterium
AGCGCATCTTCAATCTTAGAAATCGAAAAAAGTGAAAAAGTGAAAGAGTGAAAAAGCTAATTATTTCAATAAACTTTTTCACTCTTTCACTTTTAAACCTTTAAAGTTTTTAATAATCGAAGATGATATTACAAAACGCTTTTACGCCGACATCAAGGCGGCTGTCGTCAATGTAAAAATCGGGCGTATGATGCGGCGCGGCTTCTTCCGGTTTTTTGTTCAAAGGCATTCCGCCGACCATAAAGAAAAACGCTGGAGCTTTCGAGCCGTAAAAAGCGAAATCTTCCGCGCCCGTAACCCAATTTGTTTCGGTCACGTTGTCTTTCCCGGCGGCTTTTTCGAGCGACGGCAGCATTCGTTTGACGAGTTCGGGCGTGTTGTAGGTTACGGGCGTTTTGCGCTCGATCGTAACTTCGGCGGTCGCGCCCATACTTTCGGCAATTTTTTCGGCGGTTTGTTTGATTTTTTCGTGAACATCGGTCTGCATCCGCGCGTCGAGAACTCGAATCGTTCCCGCCATCGTCGCTTCTTCGGGGATAATATTTTCGCGCACACCGGCATTTATTTTGCCGACTGTAATAATCACGGGTGATTTGACGAGTTCAGAACGGCGCGAAACGATCATCTGCAAACCGGTATAAATCTGTGCGGAAACGGCAATCGGGTCAATTCCGCTCCACGGATACGCGCCATGTGTTTGCTTGCCTTTGACTTTAATTGTGAACCAATCGCTCGATGCCATAAACGCGCCCGAACGATATTTGATCGTGCCAATCGGCGTTTGCGAATTGATGTGAATACCGAAAATCGCGTCAATTTTCGGCGCGTCCATCACGCCTTCTTTTACCATCAACTCCGCACCGCCTTCTTCACCGGCGGGCGCACCCTCTTCGGCGGGCTGAAAGATAAAAACGACCGTACCTTTGATTTTGCTTTTCATCCCGGACAAAACTTCCGCCGCGCCCAACAGCATTGCGACGTGCGTGTCGTGTCCGCAGGCGTGCATTACATTGACGGTTTGCCCGTTATATTCGGCGGTTTCCTTTGATGCAAACGGAATATCAACCCGTTCTTTAACGGGCAACGCGTCCATGTCGGCACGAAGTCCGATGGTCGGTCCGGGCAAACCGCCTTTTAAAATGCCGACCACGCCGGTTTTCGCCACGCCGGTTTTTACTTCCAGACCAAATTTTTTGAGATTTCCTTCGATAAATTTTGCCGTCTTAAATTCGCGGTTGGAAAGTTCGGGAAATTGGTGCAAATGTCTGCGCCATTCGACGACCTGCGGCATAATTTTTGTCGTTTCGGTGTTTATTTCTTTGCTCATATCAATGGCAAATGTCATTGACGAAAAGACTGACAGCAAAAGCGCGATACAAAGAATTTTTTTCATTTATTTTCCTCAAAGTTTATTTTTCAAATTTTATGAAGTTGACTGTTTTTTCAGCGAAAGACTTCCGAAATAAGTGAAATGTGATAGGTCATAGTTGATAGGTTGTTGGTTTTCAGTTGTCAGTTGTCATCTGTCACTTATCACATTTCACTTATTCCGAAATTACATTTCTGCGCCGAAAGATGTAAAACATAGGCAATTATTTTATTTTTCAAGTTCCCGCAATTTTTCTTCTAAAAGCCGCACAGAAATTTCCAGAAAATCCTGCGCCGTGATTAAACCGATCAGCTTTTCATCTTTAACGACGGGCAGACAGCCGATATTTTTTTCGCGCATTAATTTGAGCGCGTCGAGCGTCATTGTTTCAGGAGCGATTGTCGTAATTTCCGTTTTCATAATATCACGAATAACCGTCTCATTTTCCGGTTTGCTCGTAACGAGCAGTTCGAGCAAATCGCGGTGCGTAACGATTCCGACGAGTTTTCCTTCGTCGTCTTCAACCGGAACGTGCTGAATTTCCTGCCAATTCATCAAACTCGCCGCCAGATCAATCACGTCTTCCGGTCTGACGGTGAATAAATCGGTAATCATAAATTGTCCGACGACGCAGTAATTTTCGATCCAATCGGCTTCATCGGAAAGTTCGGCGAGTTTCCATTCGTGAACGGGTTTGTTTGTTTCCTGATTTGTTTTAATTGCCGAAGTTAGAGTTTGCAGACAGGTGTTCAGATTCGCCTTTTCGCATATATTTTCAAACGAATCGAGCATCCACTGTGCGCCGGTAACTTTCGCTTTTGTTCGATTTTCAATAATTCCGAGATATTTTTCAATGTCCGCCGCATCAATTTCCGCGCGTTCCAAACCCTTTCGCGCCAGCGGCAAAAGTTCTTCTAAAATCAAACGCCGCGTCGAATAAATTTTGCCGTCAAACCAGGTAATCTGCGTATTCAAACCGTTTTGCGCGACGTTAAAAAAGTTATTTTTCGCGTCGTCAAACGACATTTTTTCGCGCACATCGCCGAATTCTTCGGGCAAAGTCGTCATCAGACCGAGAAAAAACGCAGAATTGGCGATTTCGTCAACAACCGTCGGACCGGCGGGCAAAAATCTGGCTTCGATTCGCAAACTCGGCTTATTATCAATAATTCCGTAACAGGCGCGATTCCAACGCCAAATCGTGCCGTTGTGCATCTGCCACGCGTTCAGATGCGGAATGCCGCCGTTTTGCAGAACGTCGAGCGAATCTTCTTCGACTTCGCGCGTCAAAATTATCCGAAAACGCGCGACATCTTCCTGAAACACTTCGATCAGCGAATCATCAACCCATTTTTCGCCGAAATTGACGCGCGGCGTTTGATTTCTCGCCTGATGAACTGTCGAACGCGCATCGGTTGCGTGTTGAAAAAGCGCGATTCGCGTTTCGTGCCACAAACGATGACCGAGAAGCAGCGGCGAATTGACGGCGACGGCGAGAACCGGCGCAGCAATCGCCTGCGACCAATTATAATATTTCACATATTCGCTGATGCCGACCTGCAAATGAATCTGAAAACTCGTGTTGGAAAATTCAATAAAAACATCTTTAAAGGACATTTGAAATTCATCTAAACCTTTGATGTGAATAACGCGCTCGCCGCCGACCATTTCAGTCAGAACGCGATTCATTTCCTTATAACGCGGTAGCGGCGTGAGATTTTCCGCGACGTAATCCGAAAGCTGAATCGTCGGCAAAGTTCCGACCATCACAATATCAGCGTCGAGTTTTCGCGCCGCCGTTCGCACGACTTTGAGGATTTCGTGCAGTTCGTTTTCCATCGAACTCAGGCAATTTCCGCGAAAATCAAGCGGTTGAGCATTAATTTCCAAATTAAAAAGCCCGAGTTCCGTTGTCAGGCGTTCATCTTTCGCTTCTTCAATCACATCCAAAGCAATCGGCGCGGCGCACATTGACGCATCAACCAGAAACATTTCCTGTTCCGCACCGATGCGCCGCACGTTTTCCTCGAAATAATCGCCGTCGAGCATTTTTTCGAGTGCCTGCAAATCGTTCAAAAGTGCTTTTGTAAAATGCCGTTTATCACTTTCGTCAACTTTATCGGTTACGTTTAGATTTCCCATACCTTTGTTTGATTTATCATAACTTGCTTTGACGATTTTTCCCAAACTTTAATGAATTCAATAAATTTTTAATCAATTAGCCAACCAAAATGCTTCGCGCTATAATCAATAAAAATTCGTTTATGAAAAAGGAAGAATTATGAAAGAAGTCAAACAAACCAGAGAACAATTAGAAAAACGGCGCGGCGAAATCGAAAAACAGCTAAACTTAGTCAACCAAGATGAAAGAATAGAACTCGACAACGATATGGAAGAACAGGCAATCGAGTTGGAACAACACGAAGTTTCCGTCACGATGGAAGAAAATCTGCGAAAGGAATTAAGTTATGTCGAAGAAAAACTTGCGGAAATGGACGAAGAATAATCGTTAGAAACAATTAAAAAGCGGCACAATTGTTATTTTCGTGCCGCTTTTTATATTTTTATAGTTGAAAGAAGTCAACTAATCAACTCTTGCATCGAGCAAATCAATTTTTTGGAACATATATTTATCCGGCGACCACAAACGGGCGATCCAAAACCAC
>JBDTSO010000319.1:0-4007 GCA_039931085.1 Acidobacteriota bacterium
CATTTTACCCGTTCCGGCTGAATACAATCCAAAATGGGTTTATTGGCAAAGCGATGACGGTTCGATATGTCTTTCAACGGGCGAAACCGAACCGATTACGCGGCGGCAGGATTTGCCGACGGCGTATTATCGGGACGGAACGGTGTATGTTACGCGCAGCGAAACGATTTGCAAACAGAACAGTTTGTATGGAAACAATGTACGGGGTTACAAAATTAATCCTGATTACAGCACGAATATTGACACTGAAAATGATTGGAAAAAAGCAGAGGAAAGAATCAATCAAAAACCGAGCGGCGTGAAAAGATGAGATAACAGCGATTATTGAATTTTAGCTAAACTATTACCGTTTAGCGGTTTAGGAGGATAAAATGAAAGATAAACTGAAAAAAATTCCTTTTTTTTATTATTGGAAACAAACTCTTAGAGAAGGAATAAAGGTAAAATATCCGGTGGAGAATTTTCTGTCGAAACATAAATTTGTGCCTATTATTCCGTTATATTTTCAATCATTGGTAAAAGCCTTGAAAACCCGTAGAAAATTTAGCAAAGTAAAAACATATTGTATGTTTCTCGGAAATCAGCGCAGCGGGCATTCGCTGATAGCTTCTCTGATTGACGCGCATCCCAACGTCATAATTTCACACGAGGTGAACGCGCTGAAATATTGGTCAATGGGTTTTACTCGAAACCAGATTTTCAGCCTTTTACTGGAAAATTCTTCATCGTATGCAGCAAGAGGACGCGGTGAAAGCGGCTATAATTATGTAGTTCCCAATCAACATCAGGGTAAATTCAAAAAATTATTGGTGATTGGAGATAAGGACGGAAGACGCGACACATCGCAATTGGCGCGTTTTTCAAACATCATACGTCCGATTACTAAAAAAAATGAAGATGTAAAAATAATTATGGTAGTCCGAAATCCTTTCGACAATATCACGACAATATCGCTTAGAAATAGAGAAACCGAAGTAAATCAAAAAGATATTGATAGATATTTCGATATGGCACACGCTTCGGAAGAATTTATAAATTCAGTCGGCAGCAAATCTTGTTTTACGATTAATCACGAAGAAGTAATCGACAGTCCCAAAACCGCATTAGCGAAAATATGTGACTTTTTGGAAGTGCCGGCTTCCGAAGATTATCTAAATGACTGCGCTTCAATCATTTACAGTTCGGCGAATAAGAGCAGACATAAACTTCCCTGGAGCAAGGAAAAAATTGAGCACGTTAATAAAAAAATTGCCAAAATTTCTTTTCTTAAAGGTTATTCTTTCAAGATTATCTTTTTTATGATTTATATTTCCAATTTGATTTTTTCAGATGCCGGTTTATTCAATTTAGATTTCAATTTATTCGACACTCTGACGTAGAGAAAAATTAGTAACTTAAGTTATTGTAATTTCTTGACTTAAACAACTTTTAATTTAAAGAAATGTTAAAAAAAGAACTCGAAACCGCAATTGATTTGGCGCGAAAAGCCGGAGAAGTAATTTTAGATTTTTACAACAACGGCTTTGAAGTTGAAGAAAAAATCTCAAGTAACGATGTTTCCTCACCCGTAACGATTGCTGATCGAATGTCGAGCAAAGTAATTGTCAAAGGTTTGGCGGAGGTTTTTACGAATGACGGGATTTTATCCGAAGAAGAAACCGATGACAAAAAAAGACTGGAAAAGCAGAGAGTTTGGGTAATTGATCCGCTTGACGGCACGAAGGGTTTTATCACAAAAAACGGCGATTTCGCCGTGCAGATCGGTTTGGCTGAAAATGGCGAAGTTGTTTTGGGTGTTGTTTTTCTGCCGGCTGAGAATGTTTTGTATTATGCGAAACGAAATGACGGCGCGTGGATGTCTGAAAATGGAGAAACGCCGGTGCAGTTGCACGTTTCCGGCAAAACCGATTTTACCGAGATGGCGATGGCTTCGAGCCGCAATCATCACAGTCCGCAAATGGCGCGGATTGTGGAAAAATTCGGGTTGAAAAAGGAAGTCAGGCGCGATTCGGTTGGTATTAAAGTCGGTTTGATTGCGCGTCAAATATGCGATCTTTATATTCATCCTTCAATACACACAAAACATTGGGACACTTGTGCGCCGGAAATTATTTTGCGCGAAGCGGGCGGCAAAATGACCGATCTTTTCGGCGAGAAAATCGTTTACAATACGCCGAACGTTAAAAACGCAACCGGCATTCTGGCGAGCAACGGAGTTTCTCACGATTCGGCGGTGGCAAATATGAAAGTCTTGTTGGCGGAAAATCCGCTCGGTAACAATTAAGTTGCCGAATTTTGTAAAGTCTATATTAATAGTAGTTTACTTGGGGTTAAGAATAAATTTTAAATGTGCGGAATAGTCGGAATTTTTGGAAGCGATTGGAAAGTTGGACAATTGGAGGCAATGATTGCCGTGCAAAGACATCGTGGTCCTGACGCGGAAGGAATTTACATTGATTCCGCATCGCTTGCAGGTTTGGGACATAATCGCCTGAGTATTATTGATTTATCCGATGCCGGACGGCAGCCGATGAAAAGTCATTTCGGTAATCTGGTCATTGTTTTTAACGGTGAAATTTACAATTATCTCGAACTAAAACGCGAACTCGAAGCCGAATTTCAATTCCGAACTCAAACCGACACCGAAGTTTTATTAGCCGCCTATCAAAAATGGGGCGCGGCGTGTTTGGATAAACTGATCGGAATGTTCTCGTTTATTATCTGGGACGAAACCGAAAAAACGGCATTTGCCGCCCGCGACAGATTTGGTGTGAAACCGCTTTATTATCACCGGAAAAATGATGGAACACTTTTTATTGCGAGCGAAATAAAAACTCTCCACGCGGCGGGAATTGCTCGAATAGCTGACGAGAAAACTTGGGCGACATATTTGACTTACGGACTTTACGACCACACGGAACGAACGTTTTGGAAAGACATAAATTCAGTTCCGGCGGGACACAGTTTAGTTTGGAAGGATAACGAAACGAAAATTTCGTGCTGGTATGACATCGCCGAAAAAGTGGGCGATGAATACGATGAACGACCGGAAGCGGAAGTTCGGGAAGAGTATTTCGAGTTGATGAAAGACAGCGTAAAACTGCGTTTTCGCGCCGATGTTCCGGTTGGAATAAATTTGAGCGGCGGTTTGGATTCGTCGAGTCTGCTCGGATTGGTTCACGCCGTGCAAGGCGAAGACAGCGATGTTAAAGCATTTACATTTACAACCGGCGACGAAAATTATGACGAACTTCCGTGGGTTAAAGAAATGTTGGCGAAAACGAATCATCCGTTGATTGTCAGCGAACTTTCGCCCGGCGAAGTCCCTGAACTTGCTCAAAAAGTTCAATATTCGCAAGACGAGCCGTTTGGCGGAATGCCGACTTTGGCTTACGCAAAACTTTTTGAAAAAGCGCGTGAAAACGGCGTGATCGTTTTGCTCGACGGAAACGGAATGGATGAACAATGGGCGGGTTACGATTATTACAACTCTGCGCTCAATGGAAATTCGGCGAGTATAATTCAGGGAACGAAAGAAAAACCCGTTAAACCGGAATGTTTGACCGAAGAGTTTCGCCAATTGGCAGAACCTTTTGAATTTCCGAATGTTTTTACCGATAAAGTGAGAAATCTTCAATACCGCGATACGAGATTTACAAAAATTCCGCGGGCGATGCGGTTTAATGACCGTATTTCGATGCGTGTTTCAACCGAATTGAGGGAACCTTTTCTCGATCACCGATTGTTTGAATTGGCTTTGCGCCAACCGACGAATCGAAAAATTTCAAACGGCACACGCAAGAAAATGCTCAGGGAAATTTCGCACAAACTTCTTCCAGAAAAATTATCAGGTTCGCCAAAAAGAGCTTTGCAGACACCGCAGCGCGAATGGCTGCGCGGCGAGTTGAAGGATTGGGCGGACGAACAGATAAAAAATGCCGTGTCGAATGATTTCGCCGATTGGTTTGAAAAAGATGCGGTTTTGAATTCTTGGGAAAAATATTGTC
>JBDTSO010000320.1:0-4000 GCA_039931085.1 Acidobacteriota bacterium
GAATGGTTTTAATTATTGACGAAACGCCTTGTAAAGTGATGGAATTTCGGCACATAACGCCGGGAAAAGGAAATGCGGTGGTGCAGACGCGCGTTAGAAATCTGCTGACGGGAAACTCTTTCGACCATCGTTTTCGCTCAAACGAATCGGTTGACCGCGTAACTTTGGAACAGCACGAAATGGAATATTTGTATTCGGACGGTGAACACCATCATTTTATGAATACGGAAAATTACGAGCAAATTTCGATGAGCGAAGAAGATTTGGGCGACGCGACACCGTGGCTGATGCCGGGTTTGAAAATTCAGGTCGAATTTTACGAAACAACGCCAATCGGCGTGGAACTTCCGGGTTCGCTGGATTTGACGATTACCGAAACCGATCCGCCGCTTAAAGGTGCGACCGTTTCCAATTCAAACAAACCGGCGACGCTTGAAAACGGCGTAACCATTACAGTTCCGCCATTTATCACGCAGGGCGAAAAAATTCGCGTCAATCCCACCGAATCAAAATATATTGAAAGAGTCAAATAAGTATGAAGTATGAAGTGTGAATAAATTTGTAAGAAGTAAAAATAAAAATTTGCTGCTGGTTTTTTACAAATAGTTCACGTCTTATACTTATAAAATGTTTATTCTATACAGCATTCTTTTAACGCTCGGTTTTATCGTTTTGCTGCCGCGTCTTTTGCTGGACGCAAAGCGAAACGGTAAATATGTTGACGGTTTTCGTCAGCGGCTGGGACAATTGCCCGAATTTAAGACGGATAATCGCCCGATTTTGTGGCTGCATTGCGTTTCAGTCGGAGAAACAAACGCCGCCCGTCCGATAGTTAAAAGAATACTTGAAGAATTTCCCGATTATCGCCTCGTTATTTCAACGACAACCAAAACCGGGCAGAATTTAGCGCGGGAAATGTTTGCCGAACACGCCGATTTGATTTTCTATTTTCCGTTTGACTGGAAATTTTCCGTTCGCCGCGCTTTGCACATCATTAAACCAAACATCGTTCTCATAATGGAAACTGAACTTTGGTTTAACTTTCTGCACGAAGCCGGCAGAAGCGGCGCACGTATTTTTATTATCAACGGCAGGCTTTCCGAAAAATCTTTCAAGCGATATTTAATGGTTCGCAAGATGATGATTCGGGTTTTTCATTACGTTACTCTGGCTTTGATGCAGGATGCTGAAGGTGCCAAACGCATTTCCGGGCTTGGTATTCGCAGCAGCAAGGTAAAAGTTACCGGCAGTGTTAAATTCGACCAGATTGTTGAAGAATCTGAAAATTCTTTAACCAAAGAATTCAAACGACGATTTGCAATTTCAAGTGACGAGCCGCTGATCGCTGCCGCAAGCACTCACGCGCCGGAAGAGGCGATAATTCTTAATGCTTTCAAAGAAATTTGGAAAAAATCGGAGGGGAAATTGCCGCGTCTTTTGATTGCTCCACGACATCCTGAAAGATTTAACGAAGTTGCCGAACTTATCAAGAATTCGGGATTTGATTGGACGAGACGTTCCGAAGAAGAATCCGGCAGAGATGAATCGGCGGAAGTAATTCTGTTCGATTCCGTCGGCGAACTTCGCGCGGTTTTTCCGCTTACTGAAATAGTTTTTGTCGGCGGCAGTTTGATTCCGCACGGTGGACAAAATGTTTTAGAGCCGGCAATTGCGAAAAAGCCGATTATAACCGGATTTTATACAATGAATTTTGCCGAAATTGTCAAGGAATTTCTTGCCCAAAACGCACTTGTTCAATTGCCCGAATTGGGTGAAAATGAAGCCGCCGCACAACTTGCCGCTGCGTTTTCCGAGTTGCTGCAAAACGCGGAACGGCGAAAAGAATTGAGCGAAAACGCTTTTGCCATTATCGAGAAAAATCGCGGCGCGACGGAAAAAACTCTTGAATTCCTTCGACCTTATCTACTTGTCAACAGAAAATTATGATTTTCGTTTTCTACTTTTTCGCCTTAATTTTAGTTTTTCTCGGCTATAAATCCTTGCGCGGCGGAATTGATTATTTAAACTATTTCAAAAAAGAATTAGCCAAGCCGCAATCAAACTTCACGCCTTTTTGTTCGATAATCGTGCCGTGTCGCGGACTTGATAAATGTTTGCGGATAAATCTTGCCGCGCTTTGCCGGCAGGATTTTCCACAATTTGAAATTTTATTTGTGGTTGATGACGAAAAAGATGAAGCAGTGAAAATTATTAAAGAGGTTTCGCGCAGAGGCGCTGAGAACGCAAAGTTGACTATTGCCGGAAAAGCCGAAAATGAAGGGCAGAAAGTTCACAACTTGCGGCAAGCGGTTTTGGAAGTTTCAGAGAAAAGCGAGATTTTCGTTTTTGTAGATTCCGATGCGCGACCAAACGAAAATTGGCTGGGAAATTTAATCGCGCCTTTGCAAAATAAAAAAATCGGCGCGGCAACCGGTTATCGCTGGTTTATTTCCGAAAAAAATACGTTTTCTTCACAAATCCGCTCGGTTTGGAACGCTTCGATTGCATCTGCTTTGGGTGCGAATACGAATACTAATTTCTGTTGGGGCGGCTCATTGGCGATGCGGCGCGACGTTTTTGAAAATATAAATATGCGCGAAAAATGGCGCGGAACTTTGTCCGACGATTTTGCCGTAACCCGTGCGCTGCAAGAAGCAAAGCTGCCGATTCATTTTGTGCCGCAATGTTTAACGGCGACGGTGGAAGATGGCAATTTCCGTGAGTTTTTGGAATTTTCGACGCGGCAAATGAAAATTACGCACGTTTATGCGCCGCATTTGTGGAAAGCGTCTTTTATCGGTTCTTTTTTATTTACGGCGGTTTTTATATCGAACATTGTTCTTTTATTTTTTCTCGTCGGTTGGCAATTTTGGCTGACGCTGATTTTTTTATTGATAATTTTTACGCTCGGAGCGGCGAAAGCGTGGATTCGTCTGAAAGCCGTCAAATTGGTTTTGCGAAATTATGAAAAAGAGCTGAATCAAAGCATTTTTTGGCAATTGACGATGTGGACAATTACGCCCGCCGTTTATTTTTATAATTGTTTTCGCGCTTTTTTCTCAAACCAAATTCGCTGGCGAGGCATCACATACGAAATGAAATCGCCGCGCGAAATTGTTATTTTGCAAGGCGATAAGCAATAATAAATTGATTTCAAGCATATCGGTCAAAAAAATTACAATTACCAGAGGTTAAAAATAATTTATGTCTAAATTTTCACTCAATAAATTGTTCGCCTTTTTGCTCATCATTTTGTCATTTGCTCACGCTGCCGACGCGCAGACGGAAAAACACGGCAAAAAAAATATAATAAAAAAAATAATAAAAAAAGTTGGCGGAAAAAAAGATGACGCATCAGAAAATGCCGATTCCGAAAAGAAGGAAACTTCAAAAGGCAGATTGCCGGTAATTATTATTCCGGGTTTGATCGGCTCGGAACTTGTCAATAAAAATACGGGTGATAAAGTTTGGTTTGATCTCCTGCGAGCAAAAGATGATGATTTGAGATTGCCGGTTTCGCCGAATTTGAAGGCTAACCGCGATAATCTTGTGGCGGGCGACATACTGCGGAAAATTCAACTCATTCGATTCACGCCCGAAATTGAAATTTATCAAAAATTGATTGATGCGCTCGAAGCCGACGGTTATTCCGAAGGCAAATTAGACGCGCCGCCGGAAAACGGCGCAGCCGATACTTTTTATGTTTTTCCTTACGATTGGCGGCTCGATAATGTTGAAAATGCACAAAATTTGCTGAAAAAACTGGACGATCTTCGCGCGAATTTGAAAAATCCGAAGTTAAAATTCAACGTCGTCGCGCATTCGATGGGCGGCTTGATCGCGCGTTACGCCGAGATGTATGGCAAAGCGGATTTGACGGCGCGAAAAGTCAGACCGACGTGGAAAGGCGCGTCTTATTTTAACAATATCTCGCTGATTGCTACTCCGAACGGCGGTTCGCTGTCCGCGCTCAACTCCTTGCTCAACGGTTTTTCGCTGT
>JBDTSO010000321.1:0-3997 GCA_039931085.1 Acidobacteriota bacterium
ACGCAATTCCGCTGATAAAAAAACGCGGCGGCGGTTATATTATCAATATTTCTTCCTTAGCCGGACAAAACGCGCATCCGAAAATGGCGGCTTATAACGCCTCAAAATACGGTTTGAACGGTTTTTCCGAAGCGTTGATGCAAGAAGTTCGGCAAGACGACATCAAAGTCAGCTATATTTGTCCGGGTTCGGTCAACACTTATTTCGGCGGCAGAAAACCGGGCGATGAAGCAGCGTGGCAATTGCAGCCCGAAGACATCGCGCAAACTGTTTTGGATTTGCTCAATATGGAATCACGCGCTTTGCCGAGCAAAGTTGAAATTCGTCCGAGCAAACCGCCGAAAAAATAAGAGGTATTTAAGTGAAAAATTATATTGTTACCGCTTTTTTGCTTTTAATGATGTCAATTTCCGCCTTTGCACAGGAATTTACAAAAGAGGATTTGAGAGAAACAAGCATCCAAACCGTCAAATTGTTTCAGCAAAAAAAATACGATGAAGCATTACCTTTGGCTGAAAAATCCGTGCTTATTGCCAAACAGATTTACGGTGAAAAAAACATCGAAACGGTAAATGTTCTTAAAAATCTGGGTTACGTTCAATTATACAAAAGCGACACGGACGAAGCCGGAAAGACATTCGATAAAGCGTTTGACATCTATCAGGATTTGGAAAATCTTTCGGCTAACGATAAAACTTCGGCAGCCGACATTGCCGAAACCGTCGCTTCGATAAAATCTCAAAAGGATTTAAAATCTACCGAAAAATATTATAAACGGGCAATGATTTGGCGTGAAGAAGGTGAAGGCGTAGATTCACCTAAATCGCTTACTCCTTTAATTGGGTTGGCTAACATCAATTATTGGAAAAAAAATTACAAACAATCGGCGGAGTTTTACGAAAGAGCGATCAAAATCGGTGCTGAAAATTCAGATGCGGAAAACACAAATTTTCTGGCAGTATATCTCAGAGGTGAATGTGCTTTCAAAAAAGCGGGAAAGTCCGATGAATTTGAAAAAATAAAGGAAAATTTTTCTGTATCCTTTCCAACTCCGACAGGTTCAAACGCGACCAAAGACCCTCAAGTTGCTTTTGCTATAACCAGCGGCGTGGTCAACGGTAAAGCCCTCAATTTAGTAGCACCGGCGTATCCGGCAGAAGCCAAATATGCCAGAGCAACCGGAGCAGTGAAGGTGAAGGTTTTGATTAACGAGCAGGGAAATGTGATTTCCGCCTGCGGAGTTAACGATGCACATTCATCTTTGATTGAAGCATCGGAAACCGCCGCTTACAACTCTAAATTTCAGCCGACGAGTTTAAAAGGAAAACCCGTTAAAGTTACCGGAATTATTATTTATAATTTTACCCGTTAAGATTTATCAAGTTAATTTGCGGATAATCTCGGTCAGTTTTGAATCGTCGTAAGGCTTCGTCAGATATTCGGAAACGCCCAAACCAAAAGCCTTTTGACGATGTTTGTCGCCGGTTCGGGAGGTTATCATCACGACGGGAATTTTGAACAGATTTTCCTGCAGTTTTATTGCGGCAAGCAGTTCATAACCGTCCATTCGCGGCATTTCGACATCGGTTAAAATCACGTCCGGCAATTCGCTTTCTTATTCATTTTCTTCATCAATCTGTTTGCCAAGCGCGAGTTGATTGGCGATTATTTATCAAGAAAATTGGGAAAGAGAGGCGCGAATACAAAACGCCTAACATAAAACAGCTTGTTTTACAGCAAGCTAAATGCCAGGTTTTCAAAATATGTTAAATTCTTTATAAAGCCTTTTCTCATTGAAGATGGTTCGATTATTTCCTCAGAATGCGTGGTTATTTAAAGCGATCATTGATTGATAAAGTGACAAAAAACGGAAGATTTTATTGACAAAAAGTGGTAATTTAAAAACCGGAACGCAGGCAGAAAGCCTGCGCTCCGACCGGATTTTTTAATGACATTTTCTAATCCAATCAGTAATTTTGACGTAGTTGTTATCGGCGGAGGCGCGGCTGGAATTTCATCTGCGCTGTGGTGCGGCGAATTGGGATTAAAAACTTTGTTGTTGGAAGCAAACGACGAACTCGGCGGTCAGCTTTTACGCACTTTTAATCCGATTGATAATTATCTCGGCGCACAAGCGAAAAACGGAAGCGAATTGCGCGATATTTTTGTCAGACAAATCGAAAATCGCAGTTTTACAATAAAATTATCAAGTGCGATTGCGGAAATTGATTTGAGAAACAAAACAATCTTGTTCAAAGACGGCGAAAGAGTTTCTTCCAAAGCATTGATAATTGCCACGGGTGTCAGGCGAAGATCGTTAGATGTCGAAGGCGAAAAAGGATTTCAAAAAAAGGGAATTATCGAATCGGGCAAGCGCGACCAAAATTTAGTCAAAGACAAAAATGCGGCGGTTATCGGCGGCGGCGACGCGGCTTTTGAAAACGCTTTAATTTTGGCGGAAGCGGCTTCAAGAGTTACGCTCGTTCATCGAAACGAAGACTTTCGATCCCGTTCGGAATTCGTCGAGCGAGTTCAGAGCAGTCCTAAAATCAAAATCCTGACAAATTCGGTCGTCGAAAAATTTATCGGCAATGAACAAGTCGAAGCGATAGAAATACGAAACCTGCAAACAAAAGAAGCGCATATTTTATCAGTCGAAGCGGTCTTAATTCGCATCGGAGTCGAACCGAATACGGAAATTTTTCGCGGACAAATCGAATTGGACAAAAGCCGTTACTTCAAAATCAATCAAAACTGTGAAACAAATTTGCAAAATATATTCGCCGTCGGCGATGTTGCCAATCCTCTTTCCCCAACAATCAGCAGTGCCGTTGGAATGGGCGCAACCGCCGCAAAAGTTATTGCGGCTTTGCTGCATTCATAATCGAAGATAGACTCAGCTCATTTTTTACGAAATTTTGTATTTCATCCATATTTATTCATTTTCCTTGTTTTTATAAAAAACATAATTTATAACTTAAGCCTTTGTTTTTCGACACTTTTTGTATGGCTTGTGTAGTGGAACGCAAAATGCCTGTAAAATAGTGCCATTCTTTAACAGGAATTTTTCAAACTAAGAATTTACCGATTTTTTGATTCTCTGTGTCCAGATTGTCAGGATTTCAAGTCGAAAATCAAGCTAAAATTATCGTCAATTGTTAAAACTTCAAGTCGAAATCACGATGCAAGTGTTGACAAATTTTTTTAACCATACAGATAAAAGGAGGAACTATGAATTTTAATACTTTAAAGATGAAGGCTTTAACAGCTTTGCTTGCGACGGTGTTTTCCGTTTTTTTAGTCGGAAACATCAACGCGCAATCTGGAACAACCGGAGTTAAAGGAGCGGTTAAAGATCAACAGGGAGCAGCTATTCCGGGCGCAACCGTCAAACTTAACAATCCCAACACGGGTTTCAGCCGCACCGTGACGACAACTGATGAGGGAATTTATACTTTTCCGGCAATTGCACCGGGAACTTATCAAATTGAAGTTACGGCGAATGGTTTCAAAAAAACCGTCGTCAGAGATGTGCAGGCGTTGGTTGACAATCCGATTGAAGTCAATGTCCCGCTTGAACTCGGAGATGTTTCGGCAACGGTTGACGTTACTTCCGGCGACATCGAATCAATTGTCAATACACAGGATGCGAGTCTTGGCAATAACTTTGTGCCGCAGCAAATTACCCAGCTTCCGACGGATTTGAGAAATGTGGCGGATTTGCTGACTTTACAGCCGGGCGTAACGCGCGAAGGCTATGTTGCCGGCGCAAGAAGCGACCAGTCCAATGTTACTCTTGACGGAGTTGATATTAATGACCAGCAAACCGGTGGACGAGACGCACAATTTTCCACCAGTCAAGGCACGGTTTTGAGGCTCACAACCGAAGCGGTGGAAGAGTTTCGCATTACGACAACTAATCCGAATGCCAACCAGGGACGATCTTCGGGAGCGCAGATTTCGCTGGTTTCCAAAAGCGGATCTAACAGTTTTCACG
>JBDTSO010000322.1:0-3981 GCA_039931085.1 Acidobacteriota bacterium
GGAAGCGCCGGACAAATTGATGGAAAAAACTTCGCAGCTTCTTTCCGCTCTTTCAAATAATGTGGGAATCGTCGTTTCTCCGTCGCTGGCGAAAGACCGTTTGCAGCATATCGAATTTGTCAACTTATCCGACAAACGTATTCTCGTCGTTCTGGTTTCCGCGCCGAATATTATCCATAACAAGATAATTCGGCTCAGGGAAACTTTTTCAAATGAAGAACTTGAACGCACGGCGCGTTATTTAAACGCGGAATTCGGCGGCAAAAGTTTAGCAGAAATTCGGACGGAAATTCTCAAACTGATGCACGAAGAAACCTCGCTTTTTGATAAATTACTGCAAACGGCAATGATTATTTGTTCGCAAAGTATTGAAAACGAGCAAGATAATCTTGGCGACGTTTTCATTGACGGCACGTCGAATATTTTGGCAAAACGTGATTTTGCCGATATGGAACGTCTGCGTCGTCTGATTCGCACGATTGAGGAAAAATCGCGGCTCGTGCAGATTTTGACCGAATGTATTTCGCGCGACGCATCTTTGCAGGGCAATGTACAAGTTGTTATCGGCAGCGAAAACGCCAATTCTTCACTGCAAAACTGCACGTTAATCACCGCGCCTTATCGAACGGGAAACGGCGAAGCGATGGGAACTCTGAGCGTTTTGGGTCCAACCAGAATCGAATATGCCAGAATGATTTCAATTGTCACTTATGTGGCAAAAATCCTCGAAAAGCTGGTAATGCAGGAAAACTCAAAAATTTAGCAGCAGAAAAATACAAATAAACCTATTAAAATGAACCCTAATCAAGATTCATAAAATATGGAAGAGTCTAATGCAAATGCTTCGCTTTCGATTAATGATTTAATTAAGGAATTGGAGGAAAAGGAAAAAGACCTGAATATTTTTTCCGAAATGGTGATAGAAATTGATGAAAGCGATTTGGATGACGAAAGCGTTCCCGAATTTATTAAAAACAAGTTTCCCGCCAAAAACAATCACAATACTTTACCCGTTTTCGCCGTCGAGTTCTGAAAATCGGGCGCGTCTGAACCGGCTATAAGTAAAACTTGGCGATTAGAAATTGATGCGGCTAAATCGCACATCTGCCCGACAACGGAAGCCAATAATTCATCCGAATTTGAAGGGACGGAATCAACGAAAGCTATGTCAGCAGAATAACGACAGGCAGCAAAAGTCGGAAAAAACTTTTAAAAAGACGGGTGATTTTTGCCATAATTTAATAGAATTGAATTTGGGAAAGAAGATACAACTAGAAATCAATTTCGTGAGTCTTAAATGAACAGCCCAAGAAAAAGGACTTTCGACAGATCGGATAAAATGTTACCATAAAAAAGATTCAAAAAGGAAGAGGTTTAACAAATGAAAACAATTTTTTTTGCACTATTCTCGCTAATTTCCATTTTCGGTTTAGCCGTTTTCGGACAAACTCAAGCCAAAATCGAAAAAGTAAACGTCAATAAAAAAACAGCAAACGCTCAATTTTTCCCCGTGTCAGACTTGAAGGAAGGAATGAAAGGAACGGCGTGGACGGTTTTTCGAGGCAGCGAACCGGAAGAATTTCAAGTCGAAATTTTAGGCATCGTGCCGGGCGCAATCGGTCCGAAACAGGATATGATCGTCGGACGTATCAGCGGCGGAAGTTCGGACAGAACGAGTGTTTTTGCCGGAATGAGCGGCTCACCCGTTTATATTGACGGCAAACTCGTCGGCGCGATTTCATACAGTTTTCCTTTTTCAAAAGAACCGATCTGCGGAATCACGCCGATTGCACAAATGTTGGCGATTTTTCAGCAGAACCAAAATCAAAAATTAAAACCGAAGGAACCGCGCTCAATTTCATTTGCCGAACTCGCGACAATCTATCAACCGAATTTACCGAAAAACGCGACTGTTTCAAGTTCAGTTTTAGCAGGCGGCGCGAATGCTTCTTTGGCGGCGGTTGCCGGACAATCTTTTCAGCCGATTGCCACGCCGCTTTCGTTTAACGGATTTTCGCAGGACACCTTAAACCTTTTCGCGCCGCAGCTTTCTTCGGTCGGTTTGCTTCCCGTTGCCAGCGTCGGCGGCGCGGCAAAAATTACGCCTTTAAAAGAACCGACCGAAAACACGCTGCTCGGCGGCGCGTCCGTTTCGATGCAGCTAGTGCGCGGCGATTACTCGATGGCGGCAAGCGGCACGGTAACATACCGCGACGGCGACAAAATTTACGCTTTCGGTCATCCGTTTTTGAATCTCGGCGTGTCGGATTTGCCGATGTCGGAATCGCACGTTGTAACCGTCATTCCAAATCTCAATAATTCGTTCAAACTCGCCGTTCCAGATGCGATGGTCGGCAGTATGACGCAAGACCGCGCTACCGGAGTTTTCGGCAGTTTAGGACAATCGCCGAAGATGATTCCGGTCAAACTCAATCTCGAAACCAGCCGCAATAATCAGGAAACTTTGAATTTCGAAGTCGTCAAAGACGATTTCTTAACACCGCTTCTTTTGAATATTGCGATTTATAATTCAATTGTCGCCAATGAACGCGGAATGGGCGATTCGACCGTCGAAATAAAAGGTGAAATAAAACTTAAAAATCAGGAAACGATTAAAATTGACAATCGTTATGCCGGTGCGGTGGCGACACAATTAGCCGGAGTTTCGGTTGCCGCGCCAGTCAACGCGCTTTTGAAAAGCCGTTTTGACAACGCGGACATCAGCGAGATAAATTTGAGTGTAACTTCATCCGACGGAAGCAATACGGCGACTCTGGAGCGCATTGCGCTCGACAGAACGGAAGTCAAATCAGGAGGAAGTTTTGAAGTGCAGGCGTTTGTCAGAACTGATTCGGGAAAAATCTTCTCGCAAAAAATTCCGGTTACAATTCCCGCCGACACGCCCGCCGGAACTTTGATGGTAACAGTCGGCGACGGCAATTCAATTCAGCAAAACGCCGCTTCAAAACAATTTGTGCCGAAGGATTTGAGCGAACTAATTAAAACTATCAACGAACTGAAAAAAGACGACCGCCTTTACGTGCAAACTTATCGCGTAACCAATGGCGCGATTATCGGCTCAAAGGAAATGCCGAATCTTCCGCCTTCGGTGTTGGCAACTTTGAACAATGACCGCACCGCCGGAGGTTTTAAGCCAACGGTTACAACGGTTTTGACCGATCAGGAACTTCCGCCCGCTGACTTTCTGATTTCCGGGCAGCAGGTTCTGACAATAGAAGTTGTAAAATAAAATTAGCCACGAATAGCACGAATAATTCGAATTATTCGTGCTATTCGTGGCTAAAACTCTTTAATTTCATGAAGAATAACTTACAAGATTTTGCACGAGCCGCCAGTTTCGCGGCGAAAAAACACATTTCTCAAAAACGTAAAGGCAACGATGCCGCGCCTTATATCAATCATCCTTTAGAAGTCGTCAATCTGTTAGCAAACGTCGGAAAAATCGAAGACTACGATGTTTTGATCGCCGCCGTTCTGCACGACACGATTGAAGATACAAAAACTACGAAAGAAGAAATCACTGAACTATTTGGCAAAGAAGTTTGCCAAATAGTTTTGGAAGTAACCGACGATAAATCTCTGCCGAAAGCCGAACGCAAACAAAAACAAGTCGAACACGCGCCGAATATGTCGAAAGGAGCAAAACTCATCAAACTCGGCGACAAAATCAGCAATATCCGCGACGTTTTGGAAAATCCGCCCGATGGCTGGTCGGACGAAAGACGGCTCGAATACGTCAATTGGGGCGAAAGAGTTATCAACGGCGTGCGCAGCACGAATGAAAATCTGGAAAAACATTTTGACGAATTGGTCGAAAAAGCCAAACAAAAATTCAATCAAAAAAGCGAAACCAACGCGGCGGTTTAACTTTTCATCAAAAAACTGTATTATAAAAGACCTTCTAAAAATTGGGGGCGACAGGCTTCGACAGGGGCTTGTATAGATCTTTGGATGCACGTC
>JBDTSO010000323.1:0-3979 GCA_039931085.1 Acidobacteriota bacterium
CGTTTGTGGGCGATGGTCGAAGCCAAAGAAGGCGGACTTTATCGTTCGGACGACGGCGGCGAAACGTGGGCGAAAATGTCCGACAATCCGAATATCAAACAGCGTCCGTGGTATTTCAACCGCGTTTATGCCGACACTGAAAACGAAAATACGGTTTATGTTTTGAACGTCGGGTTTTTCAAATCAATTGATGGCGGGCGCAATTTCGCTTCGCTCAGAACTCCGCACGGCGACAATCACGATCTTTGGATTTCGCCTGACAATGCTAAAAGAATGGTCGAAGGCAACGACGGCGGCGCGAATGTTTCAACTGACGGCGGCGACAGATGGACGGAACAAGATCAGCCGACGGCACAGTTTTACCGTGTTACTTTGGACGAAGATTTTCCGTATAATATTTATGGCGCACAGCAGGATAACTCGACGGTGAAGATCGCCAGCCGTTCCGATGATTTTGCGATTACCGATAAAAATTGGTATGACATCGGCGGCGGCGAATCCGGCTGGATCGCGCCCCTTCCAACTGATTCTGACATCGTTTTTGCCGGCAGTTACGACGGGTATTTGACGCGCTACAACCATAAAACTGCCCAGTATCGAGATGTTAATCCGTATCCCGAAAATCCGATGGGTTCGGGCGCGGTTGATTACAAATATCGCTTTCAATGGAATTTTCCAATTATGTTTTCGCCGCATCAAACAAACGGCAAATACCCGCTTTATACGGCGGCAAACGTCCTGTTTCGTTCGATGGATCAGGGACAATCGTGGCAGATAATTTCGCCGGATTTGACGCGAAACGATCCGATACGCCAAAAATCTTCGGGCGGTCCGATTTCGCAGGACAACACGAGCATCGAATATTACGATACGATTTTTGCAATGGACGAATCACCCGTCAAAGCGGGCGTTATTTGGGTTGGCAGCGACGACGGTTTGGTTCACGTCTCGCAGGATAACGGTGCGAAATGGGACAAAGTAACGCCGAAAGATTTGCCCGAATGGGTTCGCATCAACGAAATCCGCGCTTCGCCTTTTGACGCGGGAACGGCTTATTTTGCCGCTAACAATTACCAAAATGACGACCAAAAACCGTATCTCTACAAAACGAACGATTACGGCAAATCGTGGAAAAAAATCATCAACGGTATTCCCGCCAATGAATTTACGCGCGTAATTATCGAAGACCCGAACAAACGCGGATTTTTGTATGCGGGAACGGAACGCGGTCTTTATTATTCGGCAAACGACGGAGAAACTTGGCAGTCTTTGCAATTGAATCTGCCGGTTGTTCCGATTACGGATTTGGCGATTCACAAACGTGAAAAAGATTTGGTCGTCGCCACTCAGGGACGCGCTTTTTACATTCTCGACAATCTGCCGATTCTTTATAATCTAACCGACGCACAAAAAGCCGACGCTTATCTTTTCAAACCCGAAGACGCATATCGCACCGCAGGCAGCGGCGGTTTTGAACTGCCGGAAACTGCAACTGTCGGAGCAAATCCGCCAAACGGCATTGTGGTCAATTATTATCTTAAGGAAAAAGCGACAAAGGAAGTAAAACTAGAGTTTTTGGACGCAAGCGGTAAAGTCATTCGCACATTTACTAAAAAACCCGAACCGACGACACCGAAAGATCAAACTTCGCCCGAACCGAATCTTCCTTCGCCGGAAAGAGAACCGCCGCTTCCGACTGAAGCCGGATTGAATACTTTTGTCTGGAATTATCGTCTGCCGAACGCGACGACATTGCCGGGTTTGATTATGTGGGGCGGCTCACTTGCCGGCGCGAAAGTGATGCCGGGCAATTATCAGGCGCGTTTGAGTGTTGACGGCAAACCCGTTGCGACGGAATCTTTTGCCATCAAAGCCGATCCGCGTCTGGCGGCGAAGCAGGAAGATTTTGTCAAACAATATGATTTGATGACAAAAATCAATGATAAACTTTCCGAAACACACAAATCAATTGCGGAAATCCGCGAAGTCAAAAAACAATTGACGGACGTTGCCGGAAAGCTCAAACCCGAACAAAAAGATTTGGCTGACAAGGCGCGGGAAATCGTTAAACAATTAACGGCGGTCGAAGAAGAATTGATTCAAACAAAAATCAAAAGTGGACAGGACGCGCTGAATTTTCCCATAAAATTAAATAACAAGCTCGCTTCGCTCAACGCATCTGTCGGCAGTTCCGACGACGCACCGACGGCGCAGGCATACACTGTTTATAATGATTTATCAGCGAGAATTGACGCGCAACTGGCGAAGTTGGCAAAAATTAAGTCGGAAGATATTGCTGAATTTAACAAACAATTTGCGGCGAAGAATTTGCCCGTGATTGTTACGAAAAAATAGTTGCCGACAATGCTTGAAATTGACCGCAAATAAACGCAGATGGGCGCAGATAATATAAAAAAATCTGCGCCCATCTGCGTTTATTTGCGGTTGAAAATTTTAACTTTATTTTGAAACGTAAAGATCGGGAAACTGCTTTTGCAGATTTTCGACTTTCGGCTTGTCATTGACAACGATGTATGGTTGATTCGGATGATTGTCCAAATAGTTTTGATGATAATCTTCGGCTTTGTAAAAATCTTTAAGCGGTACAACTTGTGTAACAATCGGGCGCGAAAAAACTTTCTCTTTTGTTAATTCATCAATATAACTTTGAGCGGCGCGTTTTTGCTCGTCGCTGTTGTAAAAAACAGCCGAACGATACTGCGTTCCGGTGTCGGGACCTTGACGATTTAGTTCGGTCGGGTCGTGAACGACGGAAAAAAATACTTTAAGCAGTTGGTCGTATGAAACCTTTGAAGAATCATAAGTAACTTTAACGGCTTCGGCGTGTCCGGTTGTGCCTGTGCTGACTGTTTCATAATCAGCCGTTTTCGCATCGCCGCCGGAATATCCCGAAACCACATCGGTTACGCCTTTGATATGTTCAAAAACGGCTTCCAACCCCCAAAAACATCCACCGGCAAAAACTGCCGTTTGAACGCCTTTTTCATTCGTCGGCATCGCATTAACAACCGCTGCCGGAGATTCCGAAACAGTCGAAACAGATTTATCGGCATTTACTATGTTGCAAGCCAAAGTTGAAACCAAAAGAACCGTGCAAAAAAATTGAAAAATATTAAGTATCATAATTTTACCTTCCTGTTAATTATAGGATGCTTAAAATCTCTAAAATTATTCCTAAAAGGTTACAAAATCACGATTTTAACCGTTTATTTGCAGCAGATTGACCATTTCCCCGCATTTCTTCAAGCATTTCCGCGATTGTATTTCTCAAATGCTCGGTAACGGCTTCATATTTCGCTTCGTCCTCCATATTTCCGTTGATAACATCTTTGGCATAAAAAGGCTTCTCGAAACGCACCTTTACTTTTGATAGATTGATTTTGTTGGATTTTCGTCCCCAAACTTTATACAAACCGTCGAGCGCGACGGGAACAATCGGCATATCGAGTTCGGTGGCGAGAATCGCCGCACCTTTTTTAAAGGCGTTAATTTCGCCGTCAAACCCACGTTCGCCTTCGGGAAAAATATTGAGAATTTTGCCGTGTTTCAAGCCGATTGCGCCTGCCTTCATCGCTTTCATCAGTTGCGCGTCCGGGTTTATCGGAATCGTATTAAGCAGTCGGGCGATAGACTGCATAAACGAACTCTGAAAAAAATCAGTTGCGCCGACGGCGAACGAATGTTTTAAGGTTTCCGAATCAAAAGTCGAAGCGACGACAAACGGATCAAGAAAACTTTGATGATTAGGACAAATCAAAAAGGGTCGCTTTAACATTTTAAGTTCTTCATTTCCTTGAACTTCCAAACTGAGCAGAAGTTTGAACACTGTAAAAGCGAATTTGAAAAAAATGTTGACAACCAGAGTCGAAAACGCCGATTTGTCCAAAATCGCCTGAATTTCGGGAATATTTCCGTTCGCTTCGGCATTTCGGACAATATCGCCCCAATCAAAATCGGT
>JBDTSO010000324.1:0-3958 GCA_039931085.1 Acidobacteriota bacterium
ATCATCGAATCGTAATAAGGCGGCACGACATAGCCCGGATAAACCGCCGTATCAACTCTTACACCCGGACCGCCCGGAATGTTGAATGCCGTGATTTTTCCCGGCGACGGCGTAAATTTTTCAGGGTCTTCGGCATTGATGCGGCATTCGATGGAATGTCCGACAATCAGCACATCTTCCTGCACATAACCGAGTTTGTCGCCTTCGGCAATGCGAATTTGATTTCGCACAATGTCGGCAAGCGTTACCATTTCCGTTACCGGATGCTCGACCTGAATGCGCGTGTTCATTTCCATAAAATAGAAAGAACCGTCTTCGTCGAGCAAAAATTCAAAAGTTCCCGCGCCCCAATAACCGATTTCCTGACACGCTTTAACCGCAATCGCGCCCATTTTTTCGCGCTGTTCGACTGTTACAACCGGCGAAGGAGCTTCTTCAAGCAGTTTTTGATGCCGCCTTTGAATCGTGCATTCGCGTTCGCCCAGATGAATGACGTTGCCGTATTCATCGGCTAAAATCTGAATCTCAATGTGGCGCGGACGCTCGATGTATCTTTCGATATAAACGCTTCCATTCTTAAATGCCGCCAGAGCTTCGGTTTGAGCAAGTTCGAGATTGACGGCAAGTTCTTCTTCTTTGCGGACGATTCGCATTCCGCGTCCGCCGCCGCCTGCTGCCGCTTTGATAATTACGGGAAAGCCGATTTCCTTAGCAATTTTTATCGCTTCGTCTGCGCTTTCAATCGGTTCGGGACTGCCGGGCAGAATCGGCACGCCCGCCGCTTTCATTGTTCTTCGCGCTTCAACTTTATCGCCCATTATTCCGATCACGTCGGCTTTTGGTCCGATAAATTTGATATTGCAGTCTTCACAAACTTTCGCAAAAGTTTCCGATTCGGCAAGAAATCCGTAACCCGGATGAATCGCGTCAACATTGGTAATTTCCGCCGCGCTGATGATTGCCGGAATATTCAAATAACTTTGCGAAGAAGGCGCGGGACCGATGCAAATTGCTTCATCCGCGTATCGAACGTGAAGCGCGTCTTTGTCCGCTTCAGAATGCACCGCCACTGTGCGAATACCCATTTCCTTGCACGTCCAGATAATCCGACAAGCAATTTCGCCGCGATTGGCGATTAAAATTTTGCGAAATTCGCGTTTCTTCATTTAGTTCAAAGTTCAAAATTTAAGGTTCAAAGTTCAAAGCCGGACTCTAAAAGTGAATCTTGAACTTTGAACTTTGAACCTTGAATCATAAACTATTTTTTGATTCCAAAAAGCGGCTGCCCATATTCGACGGGCTGTCCGTTTTCGACATAAATTTTGACGATCTCACCCGAAACTTCCGCTTGAATCTCGTTCATCAATTTCATCGCTTCGACAATACAGACAATCGTTTCAGCCGAAACATTTGAACCTTCTTTGACATACGGTTCTTTGTCCGGCGCGGACGAACTGTAAAATGTTCCGACAATCGGCGAAGTAATTTTATGCAAAGCATCGTCGGGAGAAGTTTCCGCCGACGCAGTTTCACTTTTACTTTCGGAAGTATTTTGCGAAGCTGCCGGGGAAGAAGGCGAAATGGGCGACGGAACGTATTGCTGAGCGTGAACTATCTGCGGCGCGGGATTTTTGCTCAAACGCACACGAATGTTAGCATTTTCAAACTCAAAATCAGTAAATCCGTGTTCGTCAACCAAATGGGCAAGTTCGTGAAGTTCATCCATATTAAGCGAAGGTTCGGATGTTTGACCCGCTTTTTTTGAGGTGGATTTACTGCCGCTTCCACGGGTTTTTCCAGTCGTCTCTTCTTTCGCTTTTGCCGAACTTTCCGTCATACGAACTCCTTTTGCTTTAACTCTTCGCCGCTAATTCTCGAACGCTGTCAACTAATTCGATGACCGCCATTTCAGCGTTATCGCCGCTTCTGCGTCCAAGCCGCACGATTCTTGTGTAGCCGCCGTTGCGGTCTTTGTAACGTGCGCCGAGTTCGCCGAAAAGACGCTGCACGGCTTTAACGCCCGCAGTTCTTTCGATTTTGTCTTTCGGTTCGCCTTTTTTGCCGCGAAAACGACTTTGTTCGGCTTTAAACTTATGATTTCCGGCGTGGAAAAAAACCGCAGCCTGTCGGCGCAAATGGACTTTTCGCACATTTACATCTTCGCCGGTTAAATTTTCGGCTTTACGCGCCAAAGTGATCGCCTTTTCAACAAAAGGACGCAGTTCCTTTGCTTTTGGAACGGTTGTTACGATATATTCGTTGTCCGCATTTATCAGAGAAGTCGCCATATTTCTCAGCATCGAAATTCGATGCTCGGTCGTTCTTCCCAATTTACGATGTGCTTTTAAGTGTCGCATATTTTTTAACTTCAAAGTTCAAAGTCTAAAGTTCACAAATTTTGGACTTTAGACTTTAGACTTTTTTATTATCCTAAACTACGTCCGCCGGAACCGGGAATCGGATTGCCCTGTTCGTCAAAATCCATACCGAAATCTAAACCCATTCCGTGCAGTAAATCTTTAATTTCCGTCAAAGATTTCTTGCCGAAATTTTTTGTGTTGAGCATATCGTCTTCACTGCGGCGAATCAAATCACGAATCGTGCGAATGTCAGCGTTTTTCAAACAATTGTAGGAACGCACGGAAAGTTCCAGTTCATCAACCGAACGATCAAGCAGATCGTTGCGGAGAAGCGGCGGACGCGCAATGTCTTCAAATTTGAAATCTTCTTCTTCTTCTTCAAAATTGATAAAGATCGTCATATGATCTTTTACCAATTTTGCGGCTAATCCGATGGAATCATCAGGTTTGACCGAACCGTCCGTCCAAACTTCAATCGTCAATTTGTCGAATTCGGTATTTGAACCCTGCCGCGTTTTTTCCACGCTGTAATTTACTTTTTTAATCGGCGTATGCACCGAATCAATCGGAATATAACCGACGGACAAATCTTCGTCATTATTATATTCAGCGGAAACGTAACCGCGTCCCGATTTTAAGCGCATTTCGATATTCAAATCACCGCTCGCGCTGATCGTTGCAATATGGATCGTATCATCAAGAATTTCAACGTCGCCGTCGGCTTCGATATCCGCGCTGGTTACTTCACCCGCGCCGTTTTTGCTGATGGTTAGAGTTTTTGAATCGCTGCTGTGCAGTTTGAAAGGAACTTGCTTCAAATTTAATATTACGTCCGTCGCATCTTCGACCACGCCTTTAATCGAAGAAAATTCGTGTTCAACGCCTTCGATTTTGACTGCCGTAATCGCCGCGCCTTCAATTGAAGATAAAAGTGCGCGCCTTAACGAATTACCAATAGTTGTGCCGAAACCGCGCTCAAATGGCTGCGCGAAAAATTTACCGTAGCGTTCGGTCAAAGTTTCGGATTCGACGTTCAAACGACTCGGTATTTGGAAACCGTTCCATTGATTGTTTTGTGTCATAGCTGTTTTTTATAAAATTGTTTTAAAACAAATAACAACCGCCGAGCAAAAAATGCTTTTGTGAAAAAACATTTTTTGCTCACGGAACTAATTACTACTTGCTGTAAAGTTCGACGATTAACTGTTCGTTAATATTTGCGTCAATATCTTCACGTTTTGGCAATGCTGAAATCGAGACATTGAAATCTCCGGCACCGACCGAAATCCAATTCGGACGACCGCGACCGCTGGCAGTTTGCCACGCGCCTTCGATGTGAACATTCTTTTCGCTTTTGCCTTTGACGCTTATTTCATCGCCGACTTTGACTTGAAAAGAAGGAATGTCAACTTTTTGACCGTTGACTTCGATGTGTCCGTGATTGACAAGCTGGCGCGCCTGACGGCGAGAAGTTGAAAATCCCGCACGATAGACGGCGTTGTCCAAACGGCGTTCGAGCATAAACAGGAGATTTTCACCCGTTACGCCTTTTTGCCGCAGAGCTTTGTCGAAATAATTGCGGAATTGTTTTTCAAGCA
>JBDTSO010000325.1:0-3948 GCA_039931085.1 Acidobacteriota bacterium
ACATCGGGCGTTTTGACGAAGATGGTTTTTTATATATTGCCGACCGCGTAAAAGACATGATTTTGCGCGGCGGATTTAACGTCTATCCGCGCGAGCTCGAAGAAGTTTTGATGATGCACGAAGCCGTGTCTTTATGCGCCGTCGTCGGCGTTCCGAGTGACGAACACGGGGAAGAAATCAAAGCCTTCATCGTCAAAAAAGACGGAGCGGAAATCGGTGAAAACGAACTCGTCGAATGGTGCAAAGCTAATATGGCGAGCTATAAATATCCGCGCTTCGTCGAATTCCGCGACGCTTTGCCGATGACCGCGACGGGAAAAATCTTAAAACGCGAACTACGATGATAAACACAAAAAAAAGAAACAATGTTTTAGAATCTTTGGCAAAACTTCTCGCCGAAAATAGGCAAAGCATAATCGAAGCAAACAAATCGGATATTTCAACTTGTCCGACTGATGACTTGGTAATTTTCGACCGTCTGAAGGTTGACGACGCAAAGGTTGAAAAAATGATTGCGTCGGTCAAAAGCGTGATTGCCGCGCCCGATCCGGTTGGCAAAATAATTTCTTCGCATACGCGGAAAGACGGTTTGCGAATCGAAAATCGTTCCGTTCCGTTCGGCACGATTTTAATAATTTACGAAGCGCGTCCCGATGTTTCAATTGAAGCCGCGATCATCGCGCTTAAAGCCGGAAACAAGATTTTATTGAAAGGCGGAAAGGAAGCCCGAAATACGAATCTCTGTCTGGCGGATTTGTGGCAAAAAGCGTTAAAAGAAAACGATGCGGACACGGATTTTGTCAAATATCTCGATATTTCCCGCGAAGAAACACAAAAACTTATTCAGGGCGACGCGGAAAAGTTCGACATTATTATTCCGCGCGGCGGCGAAACTTTGATTGATTTCGTGCTGAAAAACTCAAAAGTTCCTGTGATTGTCAGCGGGCGCGGCAACAATTTTGCGTATGTTGACAGCGAAGCGAATTTTGAAATGGCGGTTAGAATTATTTTGGACGGCAAACAGCGTTTGAGCGTCTGTAACGCTCTCGACAAAGTTTTATTTAACTCAAATATTCCCGATTTACAGACAAAAGCCAATCAATTAATAAATGCCTTACGGGGAAAAAATATCGAAGTTTTCGGCGATGAAAACATTTGTAAAATAGACGATTCCGTTCCGCTAATTTTCGGTGAAGACGTTTGGTATGAAGAATTTCTATCGGCAAAAATAGTTGTCGGAACTGTTTCAAATGTCGCGGAAGCAATTGAAAAAATCAATAAATATTCGGGCGGACATTCGGCTGTAATTGTTGCAAACAATAACAAAACAGCCGAACAATTTTTAACGGAAGTTGATTGCGCGGCGGTTTATCACAACGCTTCGACGAGATTTACCGACGGCGGCGAATTCGGTTTGGGCGCGGAAATCGCTATTTCAACTCAGAAACTCCACTTTCGCGGACCGCTCGGCGCGGAACATCTTTTGACAAATAAATGGTTTGTGTTCGGCGACGGTCAAGTTAGAAACTGACAAAGAAATTTGCAGGGATGTCAGGATAAACCGGGATAAAATTATTTTCATAAAAATCCCTGTTTATCCTGACATCCCTATAAATAAATTTTCGATAATGAAAAAAAAACTCGTCTTAAAAATCGGCACGTCAACTTTGACGAACGGGACAAAATTGATCTCGCGCGGCAAAGTCGAAGACATCGGGCGGCAGATTCTCGTTTTGCAGGACGAATACGATATTATTCTCGTTTCATCGGGCGCGATTGCCGCCGCGAAACAGCGAATAAATATAATTGACGCGGGAAAATTAGTCGAAACCAAACAAGCGATGGCGGCAATCGGGCAGCCGCTTCTGATGCGGATTTACAACGAAATTTTCAGCGATTTCGGCATTCGCACGGCGCAATGCTTAATGACTTACCGCGATTTTGAAAACGAAACTTCCCGAAAAAATACGCTCAACACAATCGGCGAACTTCTCAAACATTCCTACATTCCGATCATCAACGAAAACGACACAACTGCCGTCGAAGAACTCATTTTGGGCGACAACGACAAACTTTCCGCGCTCGTCGCCGCGTTGATTCACGCCGATTTGCTCATCATCGCCAGCGACATTGACGGCGTTTTCGACAAAAACCCGCACTTGCATAAAGACGCAAAGTTAATTGCGGAAATCAATAATATTGACGAAGCGAGAAGTTTAGTCGAAGAACGCGATTCGGATTTGGGAACAGGCGGAATGAATTCAAAACTCGAAGCCGCGATGATCTGCCAAAAAGAAAACATCGAAACCTGGATTGTTGGCGGCGGACGCAATAACTTTTTGATTGACGCGCTGAAAGGGGAAATTCTTTGCACAAAGTTTTCGGCAAATTAAAAAATTAATCAGGCAAATATTACAGGATTCAAAGTGCCGTTCGGGTCTAAAACTTTTTAATTTTTGTGTTTGATTTCAATTACTCCGACTGTTACGCCATTTTCTATTTCATCAAGCACTAGCGGAACAAGATTTTGTAAAGTTTCGAGCTTGTTGTTTTTTCCGCGCAAAACAAAAATTGTGATGGCGAATTTATCGAGATTTTGTTGATTTTGCAGGTTTTTATCCATCGTTACAAAACCTTCAAAACCATCCAAAATCATCAAGCCGAGCAATTCGCCGTTTTGTTTGCCCTGCCAATCCATTTCACGGGTTGTATAAACTTCGTGGCTTTTACCAAAACTTTCTTTGAGTTTTAGCGGTAGGTTTTCGTCAATTAAAATTTTCATCAAGATTTTGCGGATTATTGACAAGTTTGCCCGCGAGTTTGATGACTTTGGAAGCCTGTTCTTTTGAAACGGTCGGATAATTTTCAAAAAAAATGTCTAATTTGTTGTCTTCCAGATAGTCAAATAAAATGCTGATTGGAACTCGTGTGCCATTAAAAATGGGCGTTCCGCTCAAAATGTTTTTGTCTATATTTATTGCTTTCATATACCGAGTTTAACACTTATATTTAGAATTAAACAAACATTTTGCCCGGATTCAAAACGCCGTTCGGGTCGAAAACTCGTTTAATAGCTTTCATAATTTCTAGCGTCGGTTGGTCAACGGCAATGTCGAGATATTGGCTTTTGACGTAGCCGATGCCGTGTTCGCCGGAAATTGTGCCGCCGAGCTTGACCGATAATTCAAAGGTTTCTTTGACGGCTTGGCGGGCGTTGGCGACGGAATTTGCGTCGTTGCGGTCGCACATAAAATTGACGTGAATGTTGCCGTCGCCGGCGTGTCCGAAGTTGGCGACGAAGGTGTCGTATTTTTTGCCGATTTCTTCGACTTTGTTTATCAATTCGGGCACTTTTGAGCGCGGAACGACGACATCTTCGTTGATTTTCAGATTGTTGTATTTCATCAAAGACGGCGAGATGGCGCGGCGTGCGTCCCAGAGTTTGTTTTCGTCTTCTTTATTTTCCGAACGCAGAATGTCGAAACCGCCGTTTTCTTTCAAGATATTTTCAACCAGTTTCGATTCGCGCTCGACTTGCGCTTTTTCGCCGTCAACCGCGACGAGTAAAACGGCGTTTGTTTCAGGCGAAAATCCGAAGGCGTAATTTTGTTCGATTGCGCCGATGCAGTTGCGGTCAATGACTTCCATTGCCATTGGCAAAAGACCTTCAGGCGTGAATTTTGTTAAGACTTCGCACGCCGCTTCCATTGATTTAAACGAAGCGCGAACCGTCGCCGTCGCTTCGGGCATCGGCAAAAGTTTTAAAGTCGCTTCGGTGATAATTCCAAGTAAGCCTTCCGAACCGCACATCAAACCCGTTAAATCGAATCCGACGACGTTTTTGACCGTTTTTCCGCCCGTGCGGATAATTTCGCCGGTCGCCGTGACGACTTCCAGACCGAGAACCGAATGTTTCGTTACGCCGTATTTCGGCGTTCGCATTCCGCC
>JBDTSO010000326.1:0-3908 GCA_039931085.1 Acidobacteriota bacterium
CGCGCTTGTGCAAAAAGCGCAATCGCTTCGGGCAGTTTGCCTTTGAAATCGGCTTTTGTTCTCGCCGTCCATTTCAATGCTTCAGTATTTTCGCCCTGATCGCGCAATATGTCCACGATATTTAAATAAGGGCGTTCCAGATTGTCGGCGTTCGGGTATGTTTGGATAAATTTTTGATAACGCGAGATCGCTTCTTTCGGTTTGTTAAGACGAGAATACGCCGAAGCGGTTTGGCTCAAAGCGTCGCGGGCAATATCGTCGCTTGGAAATGCGGCTTGAACACGCTCAAACCATTCAATTGCTTGACTAAAATTGCCTTCCTGCGCGAAACTGCGTCCGATTTGATAAAGGGAATTGGCAATAAAAGTGCTGTTCGGAAAGCGTTCGACAATCGCTTGAAAATGCAGACGCGCAAGAGGAAAATTGCGATTAAACTGATAAATCAAAGCGCGTCGGTAATTTTCGTTATCGGTAAGCTGAGGTGCGATTTTACCAAAATTTTCGCTTCCGACATCAAGCAAATCGAGATTTTTCGCGCCCGCCAATGCAAAATCATCAGGCTGCGCCGGATTGGTCAAAGTATTTACCAATTTTGTAAAAACCTGCCGCGCTTCGTCTTTTTTTCCGATTTGTAAATACGATTCACCGAGCAAAACCAAATTCTCTCTTGTTTTCGCATCGTTTCCCGTTAAATTCCCCAGAATTTTGTCCTGCGCCGGAATCACGACAATCATCTTGGAATTTTTCTCAGATAAAAAATCTTTGGTGGAATGAAATTTCGCAATTACTTCTTCAAAATTACCATTTTCAAATAAATTATGAACAATTCGAGTTTTGACGGCTTCAGATAAAATACTGTCCGGCGCGGTCAGCATAAGTTTCTGCAAATAAATACGTTCCAGCATCAAATTTCCACTCGCTCCAACGATTTGGGAGAGATGCCACAGAGCGTATTCTCTTAAAACCGGATTTCTCAGGCTGCCTTCATTGTTATTTTCATAATCTGCGTAATTTGCCAGAGCAAGCGCAAAATCACCTTTCTTTTCAGCCATTCGCGCCAGTAAATAATCATAATTACTAAATTCGAAAGTCTTATTGTCCGCCTTTTCTAGGTTTTGCAATTCGCTGATTGCTGATTGATAATCATTTTTCTCAACCGCGCTTTTAATTTTAGAGTGAAAATCTTGCGCCGCTGTTGTTATTGCGAAAATACAAAATAATAAAATTAAATTGAGTAAAATATTTTTCATTTTTAAGTCTGGTCGTGCGAAACGGTTTTGTATAAGTTCGCGCAAAACGATTCTAGCTCTATTTCGCCAAAGAAAAAAGAGAGCCGAACGTCTCTCTTATAATTCACCAAACTAAAACTGACAATTTGATGAAATTTCCTGTAAAATCATAAAAAATATGACTGCAAAAATTTTAAGCGGCAGGGAAGTTGCCGATTCTGTAAAAGAGCGGATTGCCGAAGAAATCAAAAAATTATCATTTCGCCCGTATTTGGCGGCGATTCGAGTCGGCGAAGATGCGGCATCTAAAGTTTACGTCGCCAACAAAGTAAAAACGAGCGAAGAACTCGGTTTGATTTCCGAATATCAGCATCTTTCGGCGGAAACGACGCAGGAAGAATTATTAAACCTGATTGAAGAATTGAATTTGCGTGATGACGTTGACGGAATTCTTGTTCAGCTTCCTTTACCGAAACAAATAAATGAAAAGATTATTTTAGAAGCCGTAAATCCTAATAAGGACGTTGACGGTTTTAATCCGATAAATGTCGGACGACTTGCAAGCGGTCAAAACGCGCTTACGCCCTGCACTCCGGCGGGCGTGATTGAAATTTTGAAATATTACAATATCGAAATAGTCGGAAAACACGCGGTCATTGTCGGACGCAGCAATATCGTTGGCAAACCGATGGCGATGCTTCTGTTGCAAAACGACGCGACAGTAACGATTTGCCACTCGCGCACAAAAAATTTGGCGGAAATTACCAAACAAGCCGATATTTTGGTGGCGGCAATCGGACGCGCCGGATTTATTCGCGGCGAACACATTAAAGAAGGCGCAAACGTCATTGATGTCGGCATAAATAATGTTTCCGACGCTGATTTTGCGCGGGAATTATTTGACAAAACTGAACTTGAAAAGCGTCTGAGGACAATCGAAAAGCGCGGTTTTACGCTGGTCGGGGATGTAAATCCAAAAGAAGCCGTTGAAAAAGCGGGAGCATTTACGCCCGTTCCCGGCGGTGTCGGATTGATGACTATTGCAATGTTAATGAAAAATACGGTTGAGGCGGCGAAAAAGAGAAGAAATCCTTAACGCAAAGGCGCAAAGCAGCCAAGTCGCAAAAAAACAAATTGAAACTTTGCGCCTTTGCGTCCCGGCGGCTTTGCGTTAAAAAATATGAAATTTGAAGAATATCAAAATGAAGCGAAGCAGACGGCTTTGTATCCGAATCGCTTAAAAAATCTCGAATATCCGACGCTTGGGCTGACGGGTGAAGCGGGCGAAGTAGCCAACATCGTCAAAAAAATTCAGCGCGATTTCGGCGGAGAAATTACTGATGAAATTCGCGCAAAATTAAAAGACGAACTCGGCGACGTACTGTGGTATATTTCCGCCTGCGCCGACGAATTGGGTTTGACGCTCGAAGAAATCGCCGAATTTAACGTCGAAAAATTGGCGAAAAGACACCATCGGAAAAATTAAAGTTGATATTATGATGGGAAAAACTTAAAGTAGGTGAAAATTTTTCTAAATAAATGAGGAAACATAAATGGTAAACTGGCGGGAGAATCTCGAAAAAGTTCGTCTCTGGATTGATGGCGAACAGCAGATTGATATTTCTGAAAACGTCCTCAAAGCTCACGAAAACAAATCCGACTCGGAATTGTTTCTGAAAAAACTGTTAAATTCGGTTGAAACCTTGCTCAAACAGGAAATAGTTCGCATTCCGAATACCAGCAAAGCCTATATTCCCGAAAAATTCCTTGTTTTTTTGAGTGCGGAAACCGATAAAAATCTGCGCGATGACAAACGAAGATTTTTTGAGCAAAGTTTGAGCGATCTGATACTCGAAAGAGCAAAAGAAATGTCGGGAAGTCTTGCTCTCACTTCTAAAAAGATCACAGTTGAAATCAGCGTTGACGGAACTTTGTAAGATGCTGAAATAGACGTAAAGGTCGGCTCGGATAATGAGCAAACAAAATCAAAAACCATAGAGTTTGTGCAGTCTTCGGAAAAATTTAAAAGCAACGTAACAATTGAAGACGCGGGAACTATTGATGATTTCGATACTTTTGTCGGCATACTTTTCCGCGTAGAGATTTGGCAAACGGGCAGAAAGCTAAACGAATTTCCGATAATACAGCGTAAAAATATCGTCGGGCGCGACGACGATGATAAAGTTGCGAACCTTCGTCTGCCGACTGAAAATCGCAAAATCAGCCGTGAACACGCGGAAATTTTTTTGGACGAAAATAATGAAATTTGGGTGACGGCTTTACATAAAAATCCGACGATTGTTTCGGGACAACCAATCAGAAACGGCGAGAAAGCAAAACTCGGCGCGGGAAGCGAAATTCAGATTTACGATTTTACCTTAAAATTCAAATTTGCGGATTAAAATATGCTCAAGCAAGGCGATAAAATCGGACAATATATCTTAATCAGCAAAGTCGGTTCGGGCGGTTTCGGCGACGTTTGGAAGGCGGAGAAACGAACGGCTCTAGACGCGAATTATTTCGCCTTGAAGTTTTTTCGACCGAAAGACGACCGCCTTGATCTTGATAAAATCAGCCGGGAAATCAATGTTTGGAAACAGCTAAGCAGGTGACAAGAAGTATTGTAATATAATAACAATATGAATATGCCCAACAAATTTATTGAAACTCTGTCTGATG
>JBDTSO010000327.1:0-3874 GCA_039931085.1 Acidobacteriota bacterium
AAACCGAACCGCAGATTCAGGAAGTTCTCGGCATTGACGAAAAAGGACACGATTACTTTTTGCAAGTTACGGACGCGCGTCCCGACACGGGCGGACTCAGCGGTGCAACTCCAGCAGAAGCAGTAAGTTGGGGGAAAATTGATCCGGACCAATTGCCCGATGCGGTTGTGGCATATGTTGATTCGACTGTCGCTTTGCCGCTGATTACGGCTTACGCTTTGGCGCGACACGAACCGCGCGAACCGAAACGACTTTATGACCGGCGCGGCGAGTTTATGAAATTACTTCAAGGCGAATATGATAAATCCACGAGAAAATAAAATGTGTGCTGTGTTTCCGATACGCAGTTATTTATATGTGAAAAAGATTTACACGCATCAGTAAATCGTCAAAGCGCGGATCATCGCGCAGATTGTCGAATTCGGGATCAACCAGCAAATCCGCCAGATGACTGACGCGGGTTTGATAAGATTTTTCCAACCATTCAAATGCTTCATCATTATTTTTCAAAGCGGCGTAAATCGCGGCGATAATATAATTCAAAACTGGAAGTTGCGAACATTTCGGCTTTAAATCTTCAGCCGTTTGAATCGCGTTTTTTTCGTCGCCGAACGACGCTTTCGTTGCCGCCAGCACACCGACGAGAATCGGATTTTCCGCCGATAATTCGACCGCCTTTTGGTGCGCTTCGACGGCTTCGTTCTTCATTCCTTTTTGCCCGTAAGCGACACCCAAACCAATGAATGCGGGAACAAAATCGGGAGTTGTTTCCAACAATTTATCAAAATGTTCGATGGCTTCGTCGTAGCGGCGCGAATAAACATAAACTCCGGCGCGGTTGGCGGCAATTTGCGGCGAAAGTGGATCAATTTCATAAGCAAACTGCATTTGCGTATGCGCTTCGTCAAATCTTTCGAGCGAAACACAAAGTCTGGCATACCACGAACGCGCCGAAACGCAGTTCGGATTTAGCTCGATGGCGCGGCGATAGAATTTTTCCGCGCCGGCAAAATCCCAATCGAAAAGACATTTCGTATAACCGAACGAAGCGTGTGCTTCGGCGATGGAATCGTCAATTTCGAGAGCCTTCAACGCCGCCGCTTTCGCCACGATATAACCTTCCTTCGGCGACATTTCGCCCCACACCGGCAGCATATTGTAGGTGTCGGCAAGCCCCGAATAAGCGAGCGCGTAAGTCGGATCGAGGTCAATCGCCTTGCGGAAATGCGTGATTGCCTTGTAAAAATTTTCGACATCGCGCTTGTTCCAAAAATAGCGACCTTTCAAATATTCGCGGAACGCTTCGCCGCTCGTCGTGTAGCGTTTGGTCAAAAGTTCGCGTTCCTGCTCGTTTAATTTCAAAATCAGCGCGTTGGCGACTTGTTTGGCGATGGTGTCCTGAACGGTGAAAATATCTTTGAATTCGACATCAAATTTGTCCGACCAGAGCGAGATATTTTTATCAATTTTAAGCAGCATCGCCGTTACTCGCAATTTGTTTTCGTCGTGGTAAATGCCGCACTCCAAAACGGCATCAACCTGCAATACGCGTCCGGCTTCGATTGAATTTTGCTCGGCGTATTGTTTGATCGCGCTCGTCGGGCGGACGATGATTTGACTCGTATTTCCGATCTGCGTAATCAGCGCGTCCGCCAGACTCAAACTCAGATATTCGTCGCCCGTTTCGGCTTTTATTAGGCGAAACGGCAAAATCGCTAGCGACTTGATCGGCTGATTCGTCGCCGCGAGAGTTTTTTGATTTTCTTCGTCCGTGTCAAATTCGGTTTCCGTTTTAACGATTCGCGCCTGCAAACGGCGGTGAATCGTCATTGTTTCGTCTTCAAACGAAACTTCCGAAACTCCGGCGCGAAAACGATAGCCGCGGCGCGGAACGGTTTCGATAAAATCATTGCCCTGCTCGTTTTTGCCGAGCGTCTTTCTGAGTGCGGAAATGTTGACCGACAGATTCGCTTCCTCGACAAAAGTTTCCTGCCAAACTTCATTCATCAGCGCATCGCGTTCGACAATATGACCGCTTTTTGCAACCAGCGCGAGCAAAGTATCAAAAACCTTCGGCGGCAAATTTAAAGGTTCGCCGTCTTTAAATAAAACGCGCTCCGAAACGTCAAGCCGGAACTGCCCGAAATCGTAAAACCTCGATTTTTCTTGTAGTTTATTCAACTTTAGATTTTCTTTAGAACTAATTTACAACTTCTAAAGGACTTCGCCAACAGCTTTATCCGATACTTGCAAACATCGTCGGGCGCAATTCGATTTTTTATAAAAATTGCGGTTTGCAAATCGAATTATAACGGCGGACACCAAATTTTTAAAACCAATATATGAAACAGACGACCACCGAGATTTTTATTGAAGTCGAAGAAATTATTCAGATCAAACGCGAACGGCGCGAAAAACCGCCGGAAGAAAACGCGAATGAAATTATCGAAATATGCCCGCATTGTCATCAGGCGATTCTCGAATCAACGGTTGTCGAAATCGAAGGAGAAAAAACTTGTGAAAAACGAACAATTACAAAAACAACTCGATTTTATCAGCGGCTGCGTTTTGATCGCGTTTCCCGTCGTGCTTCTTGTCGAGGATTTATATTCGGCGGAAACGTCGCCGCTCAAATTTCTGGCAAGTTTGCTTGCCGCGTGGCTTTTTGGCGCAAGCCTGATCGCGCTTTCCCGTTTGGCTTGGAAATATAGTCCGCGTGCCGTTATCGTCGCCGGAATATTTGGTCTGGCGGGAATTTTCGGCAGCGTCGGGATTATGGTTTTTCGCTTCGTCGTCGGCACGATTCAGCAGACGGAAGGCGCAATCGGCAACGCCGCGCAGTTTGATTCCGCTGTCGGGAAAGCCACGCCGTTTATCTTCACGTTCGGACTGCTGACACCGTTGATGCTGATGTTTCTGTCGGCGATTCTGCTGAAAAACGAGCGAACGGCGAAATGGTCGTGGGCTTTGGTGTGCGCCGGAGCCTTACTTTTTCCGGCGGGACGAATTTTTCTCGGACAGCCGGTTATTTTACTGAGCGACGTGCTGCTCTTAATCGGTTTGGGTTTTTCGGGCTGGCAGATGCTTTCCGGCAAACGCGGCGAACACTTGGTTTTGGAAACGAAAGTCGCGTGATTATGCCGCTTTTTCAAATGTTGAAAACATTAAATAAAAATAATGAGCGTTTTTAACAACACGCCTGTTGCTTCAATCAGAGAACGCAAAATTAGTTCTATAAATAGAGAGAAATCAGATAAAACAAATGATTCGTCAAATACACAAATCAAAAGGAGAAATTTTTATGCAGAACAAAATCAATTCAATCATCGCGGTCGGCGTTTTATTGCTGGCAGGTTTGGCTTGCAGTTTTTCAACCGCCAACCTGAGCGAAATCAAGTTTGACAAAGACAAATCGGCAAGCAATCCGACCACAAAATTCAATCCCGCGGACGAAATTTTCGTCGTTACTGCCGTCAATAATGCAGGCGGCGCGAACAAAGTCAAATTTCGCTTACTGTTCGATGATGTTAAAGGCGCGAAATCCGGCACAGTCGCTTACAAAGTTGAAAAGGAACTGAAAACGGATGGCAGTCAGCAAGTCTGGCTGAATTTCAGTGTGCCGAACGGATTTGTTCCCGGCACATATAAACTCGAAGCCGTTTTAAGCGACGAAAACGACAAGGAACTTGATCGCAAAATCGGCACGTTTACCGTCGGCGGCGCAAAAAGTTCTAAAACCACAAAGCCTAAATCAACCAAAACAAAAGATTCGACTGATGATTCGGACGAAACCGATAAAGACGACTCGGACGACGAAAACTAGACTAAGGAAAAAGAAATGAAAAACATTTTATCGAATAAGCACAAAGCAAAT
>JBDTSO010000328.1:0-3866 GCA_039931085.1 Acidobacteriota bacterium
ATATTCCGCAGATTCTCAGCCAAACGAGCGGCGCGTTAAAAAAAATGAATTTGCGCGGACTGTTTATGGCGATGGCGATGCTGAAAATCAAGGACGGCGCGATGACTTTGTGCGTCGCCGGAATGCCGTCGGTTTTGATTTATCGCGCGGCGAGCGAAACAGTCGAAGAAATCAGCCTTCGCGCAATGCCTTTGGGAAGTATCACGAGAACCAAATATCAGGCGCGCGAAATTGTTCTCGGCAAAGGTGATGTCGTCGTGTTGATGAGCGACGGTTTTCCCGAAATGTTCAACCCTGAAAATGAAATGCTCGGCTTCGATAAAGCCGCTGAAGTTTTAATGGAAATCGGTATAAATTCGCCGCAGGAAATTATTGACCGTTTTGTTGAAGTGAGCCAAAAATGGGCTGGCGCGAGACCGGCGGACGACGATGTAACATTTGTTGTGCTAAAAGCAGTTTGATCATTGCAGAAGCCCGCACAAAGTAAGGGTGCTAAACTTGTGCGCCCTTACTTTGTGCGGGCTTCTGCAATTTATAGTATATTCAGACAGACAGTAATTTAATTTTTTACTCAGGAGATTTTTTTTTCTATGCCAAATCCTTTTTCAGTTGAAACCGAAACCGACGGCGATTTTGCCGTCATCAAACTCGAAGGCGCGGTTGACGCGCACACCGCGCCGAAATTTGAAGAAGCCGTCGAAAAGGTTATTGAAGACGGACAAAATAAGATCGTCGTTGACTGCGAAAAATTATCGTATATTTCGTCCGCCGGACTCGGCGTTTTTATGTGTTTTATCGAAGAAGTCCGCGAAGAAGGCGGCGACATAAAAATCTGCGGTTTGACGGAAAAGGTAAAACAGCCGTTCGAGATTTTGGGTTTTGAATCGATCTACGACTTTTGTGCTGACATCGAAAGCGCGAAAGCGCGATTTAACGACGTGAACGCCGTTCCCGGAGGTGCTGTCTGATGGAACAACTCGAAAAAAAATTTGCTCTGACAGTTCCGTCTTCAACCGAAAATCTCGCGTTGATTCGTGAATTTGTCGGCAACATCGCGCAGCAATCGGGAATGGACGCGGCGGATGCAGGAAAACTCGAACTTGCCGTTGACGAAGCCTGTGCCAATGTCATCGAACACGCTTACGGAAACGATACGACTAAAGAAGTTATCATCCGCGCCAAACTCGACGACGAAACGCTTTCAATCAATGTTGAAGACACCGGACGCGGCTTCGACCCGGATTCCGTCAAACAAGATGAACTTAACGAACTCGTCAATAAACGCAAAACCGGCGGTTTGGGAATGCGTCTGATGAAAACCTTAATGGATGAAGTGCGTTACGAAATCGAACCCGGTAAAAAGAACGAATTGCATATGGTTAAGCATTTGAAAAAAGGAAAATAATGGATAGTTGATAATGGATAATTGATAATGTGAAAATATCTCTTTATTATCAGTTACCCATTATCAACTATCCATTTTCTTAACTTATGTCCGCAAAACTACTTGATGCTTCACGCCTTGAATCACTGCTCGAATCGGCGCAGCTTTTAAATTCTTCGCTCGATTTAGACAGCCTTTTGCAGCATCTTCTGCGAACGGTGATGGGACGAACATTGGTCGGGCGCGGATTCGTCGCCGTCAGCGAAGGCGGCGAAATGAAATTGGCGCAAATTCGCGGATTAAGAAAACTGAAAATCGGCGACGTTTACGATGAAGAAACTGTTCGCCAAGCCGGAATTCACACGATTTACACAATCGGCGAGGCGGAAAATCCGACAGGACTTTTGGGAATTAGCAAATCGCCCGTCGGAGAAATTTCTCCCGAAGAAGAAGAATCGCTCAAAGCACTTTTGGGACTTGCCGCCAGCAGTTTGGAAAACGCCAAAGCGCACCGCGAAACCAGCCGTTTTAATTTTCAGTTAAACGAAAAGGTTCAGGAACTCCGCGCACTTTTAGATTTAGTTCGAGGTTTGACTTCGACGCTCGAACCCAATGAAGTAGCGCGTTTATTGATTTTAACGCTGACCGGACGTTGGGCAGTCGGCAAATACGCGCTCGCCGTGCAGAAGGAAAATCATTTTCCGCTCAAAAGACACAAACGAATCATTCTGCCCGAAATCGAAACTCTTGCGGAAATTATCGCCGAATTGCCCGAAGCGGTTTTGGTCGAGAATCTGCCCGACGGCGAATTCAAAGACGCACTCATTAGACAAAATGCCGAACTCATTTTTCCGATTCGCTCTTCTGATTCAACCGTCGGCGTTTTCGTTCTCGGCTCAAGGCTCGGCAAAACGCCGTACACCGCGTCCGATTTGGAATTCGGCGCGGGACTTATCGCTCAAGCGGGCGTTGCGCTGGAAAATTCTTGGTATGTTTTGGAAACTATCGAACGTAAAAAAATGGAGCAGGAATTGGCTCTCGCGGCAAGCATTCAGGAAGGGCTTTTTCCCGAATTTCTGCCGAAGATTACAGGTTACGACATTGCCGCGAAAAATCGTCCCGCGCTGCAATGCGGCGGCGATTATTACGACGTTCTGCCGATTGAAAGAATCAATGAAACGGGCAAAAAATCGTATCTTTTATGCGTCGCTGACGTTTCCGGCAAAGGTTTGGCGGCATCGCTTTTGATGAGCAATATGCAGGCGACGATGCGTGCGCTGCTCGGAAGAATTCCGACGCTCGTCGAACTCGCTTCTTTAACCAATACACTGCTTTACGCGACCACGCCTTCAAACAAATTTATAACAGCGATTTTGTTTGAAGTTTTCCCCGACTCTGGCAAAGCAATTTACGTCAGCGCAGGACACGGTGACTGTTTGCTTTTGAGAAACACGGGCGAAGTCGAAAAATTCGATTCAACCGGCTTGCCGCTCGGAATGATGGACCCCGAAATGCTTGAAATGCTCGGCAAAGGTTATGAAGAAAAACAACTTCAATTAAACAAAGGTGATTTGCTCGCGCTCTATTCGGACGGCGTAACTGAAGCCTACGACATTGACGAAACCGAATGGGGCGACGAAAGACTTCTTGATTGTCTGCGCCCGATTCTTGACGAATCTTCTGAAACAATTGTTGGCAAAGTCTTTGAAGCGATTGACGACTTTGCCCAAACCGCGCCGCAGCACGACGATATTACGCTGATGATTATCAAACGGGAAGATTAAAACTACAGAAAAATTAAATCTCGGTGGTAATAATTTTTTCATTTTAAGATTGCTCGAAAAAGCCGTTTCAAAATTTTATTAAAACCCGATCTTCAAACTTAACATTGCAACTATCGCTCGAAAAAGGCATAATAGAAGTGTTAATTCCTTCTCTTGCGTCATCAGATGCGCTCGTCAAAAGACGGTTTTTTGGATAAGTTTGAGAGCAGGTTTATTTTTAGTCAGAGAAGTCGCTCTTAAATTTTGAGACATCGAAACCGATTCTTCGTCAGAACACCGTTTTTTCTCCGAAGCACAACCCGATTCGATACTTCTTTGGGATTTCCGCAAAAATGCGGGAAAAGTTAAATATCGCTACGCAGCGACACTGGAGAAAAAAAATATGAAAGAAGAATTAGTAGAAATTGGCGGAGTCGTCATTGATAAACAGCGCGATGCCAGTTTTAAGGTGCAGGTTCACGACACCGACCATATCGTGATGGCGCAGATTTCCGGCAGAATGCGTCGCAACCGGATCCGCGTTTTAATCGGCGACCGCGTGGACGTTGAAATGTCGCCTTACGATTTATCAAAAGGCAGAATCACGTTTCGGCACAAATAAAAAATGGCTTTGTTATAAAGAAGGCGGAGTAAGAATTTTTATTTTCTCACTCCGCCTTTTTCGCTCCACCTCTTTAAATCTCCACCAAATCAATCTG
>JBDTSO010000329.1:0-3845 GCA_039931085.1 Acidobacteriota bacterium
ACAATTTTCAAAGACATTATTAAATGCTCAACCCTCCTTATTTTAACCCGACGCGATTGACAAATTCATCAAATCGGGGGTCTGAACGCAGCGAATCGAGTCGCGGTTCGACGCGAAGCCAAACTATTAATACATCGTGTAATTGATATGATTTCTCCAGATACGCGAATGCCTGTTCCGTGTCGCCAATTTGGGCGGAAATGATTGCTACCTCCGCAAATCGGAGATCATCCTTCTTTTGATCTTGTTTAAGCCGTTCTATTTGTCGCCGCAGAACTCCTTGCCAGCCGGATTTGGCGTAAACGGCTCGCCACGCATCCAACTCTTCGGTGCTGCTTCCCCTTTGTGTCTCGCCGCGCAAAAACCATTCAAAGGCAGATTGATAATCGCCCTTTTCGTCGAACGAACGGGAAATCCAGTAATAAGATCGAAGGTGATTAGGATCGGTTTCAACAACGCGCTTTAATTGAGTGATTGCTTCATCATAGCGGCGGGCAAAATAGAGAACCATTCCCAAACCACGCTGGTTAAAACTCGAATGAGGATCAAGATCAATCGCCGCTTTCGCTTCTGCGACGGCTTCGTCAAATCGTTCAAAATTAGTTAAATAAAACGAATAAAAAAGATGGGCGGGAGCAGAATTAGGATTTAATTCGATGGCTCGTTTGAAGGATTTTTCGGCGGCTGAAAAATTCCATTCATACGACATTTGGATTTCGCCTAAAATCGTATGTGCTTCCGACAAATTATCGTCTAATCGTAATGCCCGCTCGATTGTTTTTTCGGCTATCGTGTCTTCTTCGAGAGGATTGCCGCCATTCATGGAAATCGTGCGATGCGCGTATGCCAAACCGACATAAGCAAGAGCGTAATTCGGATCGTGTTTAATGGCTTGCTCAAAAATCTCAACTGCTTTGCGGGCATCTTTCAAATTTCGATTATCGGCGAGATTCATTCCTTCCAGATAAAGGCGATACGCATCTTCATTGGTTGTAAAATGTTGTTTCGCTTGAGAGATTTCGGTTTTGCCGAACTGCCTGCTTATTATATTTCCGAAGTCGTTTGAGATTGCGTCCTGCATCAGGAAAACATCGGCTGAATCTTTTTCGCTCCGCAGAGTTTTTTCGACTGCGCCGGTTTCGACATTGATAAGTTGTGATGTAACCAGAATCTTATCATTTGCCAATTGATAATTTGAAGCGAGAACGTAATCAACTTGCTGCTCGCGTCCGGCAGCAATTGCGTCTTGTTCGATGTCCGAATATTTGCGAATCGCGCTCAAAGGTCTGACTGTCAAACCTTTCACCGAACCGAGCTTGAAAATCAGAGATTCGGCAATGCCGAATTCATAAATTAAATCGCGGTCGTTGCTGTTGACGGGTTTGACAGGCAGAACGGCAATTGATTTCGGCGCGTTTGAATTGCCGGAAGCATTTGATTGATTTCTAAAAGCCAACAGTGAAATAAACAAAATCACGGTCAAAAGACCAATAGAGACAAGAAAAATTCGCGCCGTATATTTCTGCTTTTTCACCGGCGGCGCGGTTAATTCATCTGTTGCGGGCGGCGAAATTTGAGATTTGGTATTGAATAATTTCTCGACCGCGACCGGCAAACTCAAATTTACATTTTCGGGAATTTCATTAGCTGCCGCAACGACATCAACTTTGGCAACAAACCGATAACCTCGCTTCGGCACGGTTTCGATAAATTTATTGCCGTTATTTTCACCCAAAATTTTACGCAGCGAGTGAACTATCCGCGCCACATTCGATTCTTCAACAAAAGTGTCTTCCCAGACAATTCGTAAAAGCTCGTCTTTTTCAACCAGATGACCGCTGCGCTCGACCAGCACAGTCAGCACGTCAAACATTTTCGGCGACAGCGAAACCGATTCACTTTCGCGCAAAAGCAAACGCTCGGCGACATCAAGGCGAAATTCCCCGAATTTATATAAAGTTTGATTGTTACTGTTCATCGCGCCGTCTTCGGAAATTATTTCAGGAAAAAAACAGGATGATTTCCCAAAGATTTTTCCGTCCTTTCTGTATTAAATTTCCCATACAGCTTTCAGGCTGTCGCCGCCGATTTCGAGTTTGTTTTTTGCAAAGAACGATTATAACTCAAAATCGGCGGTATTTACCAAATTTTTTCGCAAACTTTAAACAAGGAGAAATCTATGAAATACAAGCAAATTTTGATTATCATTTTCGTTTTATTTTCTTTAAAATCAATCGCGCTGGCGCAGAATGAAGTGCAGCCTCTTCTTGATAAAGCCGTTCAATTTGAAAAAAATGCGAATTATGATGAAGCCATCGCGATATATCTCCAAATACTGAAAATCGTCCCAAACAGTGCTTCCGTTTATAACAATCTCGGAGCTGATTATTTTGAACTTCAAAAATACGATGAAGCAATTTCCGCGCTCGAAAAATCAATCGCTCGCAACTCGAAATATGAGAAGGCATACTTTAATCTGGCGACCGTCTATTGGAACTTAAAACGCGCGGACGAAACAATTTCCGCCCTACAAAAAGCCGTCGAAATTAATCCGAACTATCACGAAGCGCACGCCAAATTGTGCGATGTTTTTCTCGCCTCGGAGCGGGCAAATGAAGCTGTCGTTTGTTATCAAAAATTGCTTTTGATCGCACCGCAGGACGTGCAATCGCATTCAAATTACGGCGTGGCTTTAATGAAAACAAAGCGTTTAAAGGAAACCATCGAAGTCTTTGAAGAAAATCTCAAAAACTTTCTGCCGAACGCCGAAAAATTCAACAATCTCGGCGTTGCGCTGCTCGAACTACATCGCTATAAAGAAGCAATAAAGGCTTTTAACTCCGCACTTGAAATTGAACCCGCCAACGAACCGATGCGCTACAATCTGGCAATCGCCCAACTCGCCGACAAAAACAAAACCGCCGCGCTCGAACAATATTCTTTTTTGAAACAAACAAATACGGATTTAGCTGAAGAACTTTTTAAAATGATTTACCGTGACAAAATAATTGCGGCAAAACCAAAGTAGAAACGATACTTTACTGGAACAAACCTTTATCTAAATTCAACCATTCCAAAGCCGCGCCGTGAAGCATTTTAGCTTTTGTCGCTTCATCAAAACCGCTTGATCCGATAAGTTTTCCCGGTTCGAGTTCGCCAAGCGGAAATGGATAATCTGTGCCGAGCGCGATCTTGTCCGCGCCGACCAATTTCACTAAATATTCGAGGATCGCTGCATCGTGAACGAGCGAGTCGAGCCAGAATTTGCCGAGATATTCACGCGGATTTACATTATTATCAACCGCGCAAAGATCAGGTCGAACATTAAAACCGTGTTCGATTCGCGCAATCGTTGCAGGAAACGAACCGCCGCCGTGTGCAAAAGCGATTCGCAAATTCGGCAATTTTTCCAATACGCCGGAAAAAATCAACGAACAAACTGCTCTTGAAGTCTCCGCCGGCATTCCGACGAGCCACGGCAGCCAATACTTCTGCATTTCAGCTTGTCCCATCATTTCCCACGGATGAACAAAAACCGCCATTCCCAAATTTTCACACGCGGCGAAAAAATCGAAAAATTCCGCGTCGCCCAAGTTTTTTTGATTGACGTTCGAGCCGATTTCAACGCCGACGAGACCGATTTTTTTGGCGCGTTCTAGTTCTTTAATCGCAAGATTTGTATTCTGCATCGGAACAGTTCCCAAACCGACAAATCGGCGCGAATATTTTTTGACAATTTCGGCAATTTCGTCATTCAAAACCTTTGAAATCTCCGCGCCGTCGTCGGGTTTTGCCCAATATGAAAACATCACGGGAACGGTCGAAAGCACCTGCACATTTACGCC
>JBDTSO010000330.1:0-3834 GCA_039931085.1 Acidobacteriota bacterium
GCAACAGCATTTTCGAGCCGATTTGGAATCGAAATTATATTGACCACGTTCAAATTACGGTCGCCGAATCGCTCGGAGTCGAACAGCGCGGCGGTTATTACGACACTGCCGGAGCGTTGCGTGATATGATTCCGAATCATATTTTTCAATTGATAACTTTGACCGCGATGGAACCGCCCGTTTCGTTTGAAGCCGACGCGGTGCGCGACGAGCAGGCGAAAATTCTATGTGCGATGCAGCCGTTTTCGCCTGAAGACGTTCTGCATAAAGCTGTGCGCGGACAATACGGCGCGGGCAAAATTGCCGGGAAAAAAGTCGCCGCGTATCGCAGCGAACAGGATGTTTCACCCACTTCCAATACAGAAACTTTCGCCGCACTAAAGTTGTCAATTGACAACTGGCGTTGGGCGGACGTGCCGTTTTACATTCGGACGGGCAAAAGTCTGCCGGAAAAACATACGACCATCAATATTCAGTTTAAAAAAGCACCGTTTATGCTGTTCCGCGACACGCCGGTTGAAAAATTGACGACCAATCGAATTGTCATACACATTCAGCCGGACGAAGGAATTACGCTGCATTTCGGCGCGAAAATTCCGGGTCCGATTGTCAATATGGGTGCGGTTGATATGGATTTTAATTACGTTGACCATTTCGGCGAACAGATTTCGACGGGTTACGAAAGGCTTTTGTTTGATTGTATGACCGGGGACGCGACGCTGTTTCAACGTGCTGATATGGTCGAAGCGAGTTGGAAAATTGTGTCGCCGATTCTTGATGTTTGGAAAGCGATTCCAGCGCGTGACTTTCCGAATTACGAAGCGGGAACTTGGGGACCGGAAGATGCGGACGAACTTTTGCGGAATGACGGCAGAAAATGGAGAAATTCAATTGACTAAAATAAATGAGTACTGAAATAAAAATTCTGCAAAATCTCGATGAAATCAGCCGTGTCGCCGCCGAATTATTTATAGAAATCGGAAATCGGGCGATCAATCAAAATGATAAATTCACGGTTGCTCTGGCGGGCGGTTCGACTCCAAAATCACTTTATCAATTGTTGGCGACGGACGAATTCAAAAATCAAATTGACCGGCAAAAAGTCTTCTTCTTTTTTGGCGACGAGCGCAATGTTTCGCCGGATTCCGATGAAAGTAATTTTAAGACGGCGGACGAAAATTTGTTAAAACCACTGCAAATTTCGGCGGAAAACGTCTTCCGATGGCAAACCGAACTCGCAGACTCGGAGAAGATAGCTGAAAATTACTCAAAAACAATCGTAAAATTTTTCGACTTGACGAACGAAGAATTTCCGCGCTTTGATTTGATTTTACTCGGAATGGGCGACGACGGACACACGGCTTCGCTGTTTCCGTCGACCGATGCGCTGAACGAAACCGAAAAAATCGCAGTTTCAAATCACGTCGAAAAGTTGGATGCAAACCGTTTAACCTTTACATTTCTGACACTTAACAACGCCGCAAATGTCATTTTTCTGATCAGCGGTGTATCAAAAACCAACGCTTTAAAAGAAGTTTTAGAAGGCAAATCTTCACCCGAAAAATTTCCGTCGCAAAATGTAAATCCGCAAGACGGCAATCTTTTTTGGCTGATTGACGCGCCCGCCGCGCAATTTCTCAAATAAAAACCTCAATCCGAACATTTACCAATGACTGAATACCATTTACCATTAAAGAAATATGGAAGTTGAAATAGCCATTGCCGTCGTAATTTTGTTTATTCTGACGTTTTTGGCGACGATTGATATGGCTTTCTCACAATTGAGCGATGTCGGTTTGCGCCGTATTTCGACGGAATGGGAAGAAAATTCAGCATCGCGCTCATCGGCTTTTCTGCGCGCAATTCTTGAAAATCGTCCGCGTTTTCGCTTTGCATTGTCTTCGGCGATTCAAATTTTATTGATCGGTTTTTCAGTTCTCGTAACGCTGGTTTCATTCAGCTTTGATTTGCCCCACTGGGAAGTTTTGATTATTGCTTTAGTTGTCGGTTTGTTCGCTTCAATTGCGTTTCGCCAGTTAATTCCGCGTTTTCTGACGTGGCAAAATCCTGAAACAAAACTGCTTTTTCTGCTTCCGTTTGTTCGTCCGTTTTACGGCTTTTTTTCAACTTTGGCTGATCCGTTTCACTTTTTTACAAAAGATAACACGCCGTTGGAAGCGACGATTGTGCCGAATCAAACTATCGAAGAAGAGCGCGAAGATTACGCCGACGACATTCAGGCATTGATCGAAATGGGCGAAGCCGAAGGAATTTTAGAAGAAAAAGAGCGCGTTTTGATCGAAACAATGGTCGAATTCGGCGACACGCGAGCCGGTGAAATTATGACTCCGCGCACCGAAATCATCGCGCTGCCGATAAAATCTACCGTCAAAGAAGTGCGCGATTTAATCATCGAAGAAAAATTTTCGCGTCTGCCGGTTTACCGGGACACGATTGACAATATCGAAGGCGTGATTTACGTCCGCGACTTACTTAATGCGTGGTCGGAAGGTAATGAAAATCAGACGATTGGAAGCCTTCTGCGTCCGGCTTTCTTTGTTCCCGAAACAAAATTTGCCGCCGAACTGCTTCAGAATATGCAGTCTAATCACGTTCAGATTGCGATTGTCGTTGACGAATACGGCGGCGTTGCCGGACTTTTAACGGTGGAAGATATTCTGGAGGAAATCGTCGGCGAAATTGAAGATGAAGATATTTCAGAGGAAATTATCGAGATTATCGAAGGTGCGGACAAAAGTTATTACGACGTTTTGGGTTCAACCGAAATCGGCAAAGTCGAGCGGGTTTTTGATATGGAAATCGAAGACGACGATTTTACGACCATTGCCGGACTCGTGACGAGCGAAGCCGGTTACGTACCGAAAACCGGCGAAAAACTTGAATTTCGAGGTCTCGGCGTAGAAGTTTTGCAAGCTGACGAAAAGAAAATTACGCTTTTGCGTTTGAGAAGGATTATGCCAAAAACTGAAACGGAAGGTCAGGAAAATGTCGTCTGACCGAACAATTCTTATCTTGACGATTAACGATTGACGATTGACGACGCAGTGTTTCAAACATATATTTTACAACTTCAGGAAACCGCGCCCGTAATGGCGATTTTAGCCACGCTGGTCTGCGTTTTGATTGTCGGCACATCGTCGCAGATTTTGGCTGAACGGCTTCGCATTCCCGCCACCGGACCGCTTTTAATCGCCGGTTTACTTTTCGGTCCCGACATTCTCGGCTTGATCCAGCCGCCGGTTTTGAAAGAAGGTTTCAGTTTAATAATAAAAACGGCGGTGGCAATTGTCGTCTTTGAAGGCGGTTTGTTGCTAAATGTCTATGATTTGCGTCACACTTCCCGCGCCGTAACCGGACTGATTAGTGTCGGGCTTTTGATTACGACAATTTTAAGTGCGCTGTTGGCTCATTATATCCTCGGAATTTCTTGGTCGGTCAGCGTGTTATTCGGCGCGTTGATTTCCGTAACGGGTCCGACAGTAATCACGCCGATATTGGAAAAAGTAAAAGTCAATCGGCGCGTTCGTTCGACATTGGAAAGCGAATCGGTCATCGCCGATCCGCTCGGCGTAATTCTTGCCGCGATAATTTTTACCGCGATAACCAATAAAGGCGAATGGACTTATATTGCTAAACACGCGATTGAAACAATTCTGGCTGGAACGCTGACTGGTATTTTCGTCGCGCTTTTTATCTGGCTGATCTCCAGTCGTTTTCATCTTTTGCCGGCAAAATTTTCGCGTTTGATAATTTTAGGCAGCGCACTTTTTGCATATACGGCGGCAGAACTTTTCGCGCACGAATCGGGTGTTT
>JBDTSO010000331.1:0-3788 GCA_039931085.1 Acidobacteriota bacterium
ACATTGGCGGCATACAAACCACGCCGGGCGCAATATATGAACCGTCCCGAATCGTCGAACCGCCCGGAACGATGCGAACTTTGTCTTCCAAAGTCATCGGACGAAGCGGGTAGGTTTCCTTGTCGAAAAACTGAAAAGATTCGCCCGTTTTCGACATTTCGACCATCGCGCCCATCTTAAAACCGAGCAAAATCCCTTGTTTCACCCAAGCGTTTGTCTGCCAATTTCCTTCCGCGTCCTTTTCCGCCGCACGAATTTCGCCGCGTCTTAAAGATGCTTTGAAATCTTCAAAAATCTTACGGTCGTCGGTTGTAAATTCCGTCTTGTTTAATAATTGTTCAATATTTTCTTGTAAATTCATATCTAAATATTTATCTGGAAAAAATAGTTAAATCCGAAGTCGTCGCAACTACAAAACTCTTTCCGGTATTGGAAAAACCAAAAGCTCTTATTTCGGAAACTTCATCGTTTTCAATAAAAATTTCATCTTCTTTGGAACTCAAATAAACTTCATCAATCATACCGTTTAATCTCTTGATTGATAATGTCCAACCGTCTTGAGTGCTTTTAGAAAGATTGCCGCCGAATAATCCGGCAGTTTTAATTTCTAACTCGTTTAATTGTTCAAAACCTTTTGCGACCAAAGTTGACTCATCAAAAAATTCAAAATAATCATTTCTGTCCCGCGCAATTTTTTGTCCCGTCAAACAATCAAAAATTCCGCGACCGTTATGCGATAAAACCAAAATCAGATCGGAATTTTCCGCGTAGCCGACTTGAACTATTCCGCCGACCGGATGAATCGCAATTTGTTTCCATACATCGCTCATTTTTTTCTTAAAATTCAAAAGTTTCGCAATGAATTACATTTGACTCGAATTCGAGCAGATATTTTTCATCTTCGGCGTAATATTTCGCTTTTTCATAATCTTCGCCCGCGAATTTTTTGATGTTTTCAAAACTGTCCCATTTTGTAACCGACCAGAAATGGCAACCATCATTTTCGATTCGCCGTAAAATTTCCACACCGAGATTTCCTTGCGTGTTTTTGTAATCCGCCACGCCCGTTTTTATCACATATTCCAGATATTCATCTGCGTGTTCAGCTTTCGTTATTCCGTGCCAAATTCTTGTAATTGCTTTTATTTATCCAAATTTTTCAAAATCTCACGCAATTTTTTCCGCGTCGGTTCGGTAATAGGAACGAGCGGCAATCTTAAATTTTCTTCCAAAAGATTCATTTCCTTCATCACAAATTTACACGGCGCGGGCGACGCTTCGATAAAATTGGCTTCCATCAGCGGCAGAATTTTGTAATGGATTTTCCGCGCCGAAGTCCACGCGCCTTTTAGAGCGTTTTCGACCATTCGGGAAGTTTCCTTCGGAATTTCGTTTGAGCAAACTGAAACAAGTCCGTCCGCGCCGATTGAAATTAAAGGCAAAGTCGTCGCGTCGTCGCCGGAAAAAACTGCAAAATTTTTCGGACGCTTTGCAATTATTTCCATAATTTGCGAGAAATTTCCCGATGCTTCTTTGGTTGCCGCGATGTTTTCAAAGTCGTTTGCCAATCTTAAAGTCGTTTCGGCGGAAATATTTGAAGCGGTGCGTGAAGGCACGTTGTAAAGCATAATCGGAAATTTCTTGACCGATTTGGCAATTTCGCCGAAATGTGCGAATAAACCGTCCTGCGTCGGTTTATTATAATACGGCGCAACAATCAGTGCGGCATCTGCGCCGAGCGTCCGTACTTTGCGTGTAAAATCAATCGTCGCCGCCGTGTTGTTGCTTCCCGTTCCGGCGATGACTTTGGCTTTAAGCGTGTGCGCGACTTCAATTGTCATTTTAATAACGTGCAGTTTTTCGTCGTCAGACATCGTAACGCTTTCGCCCGTTGTGCCGCACGGAATCAAAATCTTTACGCCGTTTTTTATTTGCCGCGTTACTAAAGATTTAAAGCATTCGTCGTCAATCGAACCGTCTTTTTTAAACGGTGTAACCAAAGCAGTTCCGCAGCCGCGCAGCCAATCGAGTTTCATCGTCATAATTTTTATACTTTATTAAAATTTTTATTGAATAATCAGCAAAATAAAGTATATGTTTAAAACGCCCGAATATAAAAACTCGTTTTTGCGTCGGCTAACTTGGATTTGACTTTTCATTATTGTATGAGAATTTCGTCCATCACATCCGTAAATTCATAAAAACCTTTTTTTCCCAAAATCCATTCCGCCGCCAAAATCGCGCCTGAAGCGAAACCTTCGCGTGAACGTGCAAAATGTTCGAGCAGAATCTGATCGGCGTTTCCGTCAAAACCGACGCGATGCGTTCCCGGAATGTGTCCGGCGCGTGTCGAAGAAATGCTGAAATCTTTTTCCATATTTCCGGCGACAATTTCCTTTAATTTCAAAGCCGTTCCCGAAGGAGCGTCTTTTTTGTGCGAATGATGCTGTTCTTCGATAAACGCTTCGTAATCTTCAAATTTAGCGAAGAGTTCCGACGCAAAACCGGCGATGCGATAAAACAAATTCACGCCGATTGAAAAATTCGCGCCGAAAACAAACGCGCCGTCATTTTCTTCAACCAATTTTTTGATATTTTCCTTTTCATTATTCCAACCCGTCGTTCCTTCGACAAGCGGAATTCGCGCTGCAAGACACGCTTCGACATTTCGCCGAACGGCTTCCGCAACTGAAAAATCAATCGCCACATCAACGTCTTTCAACTTTTCAGATAAACCATCGGCTGACAGATTCGCGTCCGAATCGTCAATAATTACTGCGATTTCGTGGTTTTTATTTTCGGCTAAAGTTTCGATGAGTTTTCCCATCGCGCCGTAGCCGATTAATGCTATTTTCATTTTATTATTTTAACCACATAGAAACATAGAACACATAGAAAAAAAATTTTATAGCGAAAATTACCAGAAAACTTAGCACAAACTCTGCTTTCTTTTTGAAAAAAACTCTATATGTTCTATGTTTCTATGTGGTTAAAAATTCATCTGCCGCGTCAATTCAACAAAACGCGGTTCGCTTCTTAAATTGTTCACTTCGGCTCGACTTTCAGAAAAGCCAATTTCGGGTCGCGTTGTTCAAATGCGCTTTCCAGATAATTGCAAGTTTTATCGCGCCTGTTTAAGCCTTGATGAAACAAAGCAAAATGATACGGCGGAACGTATCACGTATTTGCTGATTGAATCAATTCTTCGAGCGCGGTTTCGGCTTCCGCTTGTTGTCCCGATTTTGCCAAAGCATAGATTAAAAGTTTATTAAATTAGCAAAAGTTTCCGACATCGAAGATTCGATTCATGTTTGGCAAAATTTTCATCAAGAATCTTGAAAGTAACTTTCTTATCAATTTTGTTATCTTCGGCAAGAAAAACCTCGCCCATTTCGCCCGCGCCGATTTTGAAACGATACGATAATGCGACAAAATTGTGTTGTTTTTTGAGATGTTTATTCATCGTCTTTCAATTTCATTCCGGCAGATTCATCCGTTTCAGCAAATCATTGAAGCGCGGGTCGTTGCGGAAAGAGTCAAAATTCGTCTGTTTGTTCAATTCGTTCAACATAACGGCATTATCTTGAATGGATTTTCCAGCTATTTGAAAACTTATTCTCTTCGAGTCCGGTTTTAGGACTGGCAGACAATCATCTATTCACCCTACTGACGAGATCCTGAAACCGCGGATCTGGTCGCAGCCGCTTCAACTGCGGTTCTATCGCTATCCACATCATCCACGAACACTTTTCCCTGTAACCACGCTCTAACCATGCGATAGCCCGGTC
>JBDTSO010000332.1:0-3773 GCA_039931085.1 Acidobacteriota bacterium
TTTTTCACCATTTCGCCGACACCGAAAGATTGGTCTGAAGAGAGAAAAAATTCGTTTTTCCGCGAATACAATGATTATATGCTCAACGATTTGACCGTTCACGAAGCGATGCCCGGACATTATCTGCAAATTATGCACTCGAACCAATTTACCGCGCCGACGAAAATCCGCGCACTTTTTTCAAGCGGTTCGTTTGTCGAAGGCTGGGCGGTTTACGCCGAACAATTGATGGCGGAAAACGGTTTCGGCGGCGCGGAAACCGAGATGCAGCAACTCAAAATGAAATTGCGCGTGATTATCAACGCGATCATTGACCAAAAAATTCACACGATGGGAATGACCGAAAAAGAAGCCGTAGATTTTATGATGAACGAAGGTTTTCAGGAAGAAGGCGAAGCGGCAGGTAAATGGAAACGCGCCGAACTTTCGTCAACTCAGCTTTCCACATATTATGTCGGCTCTGTCGAAGTCAACGACTTGCGAAAGGCTTATGAAGCGAAACACAAAAGCAAAGTTGATTTGAAAAAGATGCACGACGAGATGCTCTCATTCGGTTCGCCGCCCGCAAAATATGTTAAGGAAATGATGAATTTATAAGTCTAAAGTTGAAAATTCGCTAATTACGAGAAGTTTTGATTGGCGGATTTTTTTATTTATGAAATCAACCAACTTAAAGCCTTTTCCTCATCCATAAAGATTTCAATGTCAGTGGAAACTTTGTCATCCGTCAACAATTCAAACTGTCGTCCGCGAGCATAATCGCTTAAAGAACCCATTAAAATCGCAGTTTTTCCGTTACCGAGTTCTTTTCCAAAAGCTCTGAAACCTTCGCTCACCTTTTTTACCAATTCAATATCAGTATTCTTAAATTTAACTTTGCGGTCATCAATCAAAAGATTCATTCCCGGATTCCAAAACTTTTGTGAAACAATGTTTCCAATCATTTTTGTATGACCGTTGGCGCAAAAATCATTTTCAACCACAACCTTTACAATATTTTGGCGTTCTACATATTCAATTGTCCAACTGTATTCTGAATTATGTGTTTCATCCATATAAATTTCTGCTGATTTTGCAGAAGCTAATTTATCCTGATGTTATATTTTCAACAACCACACGCGCCTTTTGTTTTGACGATTGTCTTAATATCGCCTTTTGAAGCCGTGATTGTAACATCGTAAGAAGTCGCTTCGCATTCTTCTTCGCCTTTCAAGCAAACGCGCGTGGTCAAATAATCAACTTTAACGGTAATTCCGTTTGCGGCGTACACGTCGGTATGACGGGAGCCGATTTTTTCTTTTGCCGGAAGTTTTCCTTTTTTTGTCAATTTAAATTCAGTATCTTTGCCGTTGATATTAAGGATTGCCATTCGATAGTCTTCAGACCAAAACACAATTTTCTGCGAACGCGGCTTTTTCGCCTCTGCCAAAGTCTGAAATGAACAGCCGCAACCTTCATAATCCGTGCTTTTGATATTTCCGACGGTTAATTTCTGCGTTTGGGCGAAGGCTGTTGCGCTGCCAAAAACAATAAAACAAAAGATCAAAACGGCATAAAATAAAAAGTATTTGGTTTTCATAATTATTTGATTTTTTTCAAACTTCCTTCGCCGCTGATTTGGCGCGAATTTGTTTTGGCAGCTTGTTCGGCTTTTTCAAAAACGCGCATAAAATTTCCGCCCAAAACTTTCAGAATATCTTTTTCCGAATAACCACGTTTGAGCATTTCGTAGGTTATAAGCGGCAAATCTTCTGCGCCATTCATTCCGGCGGGCAATGAAGGAACTCCGTCAAAATCCGAACCGATTCCGATATAATCAATTCCGGCAACATCGCGGATGTGGTCAATGTGGTCAACAATTTTCGTGTATGACGGCAGATAAATCGGGTTTTTGTCGTAAAGTTCGCGCTTGGCGACGTTGAAAGCGGCTTCATCCGTTTTGTGTTTTTCCTTTAATTCATTGACCTGACTTTCGAGTTTTTTATCTCTACCGCGGTCTTCGTCCAAAGTTCTTTGGTCGAGAAACGCGGGATAAAAATTGACCATTACAACGCCGCCGTTTTTCGCCGTCAATTTTAAAATATCGTCGGGAACGTCGCGCGGATGATCGGAAAATACACGCGCCGACGAATGCGAATAAATCACGGGCGCGGTCGAAATTTCCAAAACGTCGCGCATCGTATCGTCGGAAACGTGCGAAATATCAACGAGCATACCGAGTCGGTTCATTTCTTTGACGACTTCTTTGCCGAAATCATTTAATCCGCCGTAGGGTTTATATGGTTTCCCGTCGCGAGTGTCGCAGCAAGCGTCCGCCCAATTATTGGTATTATTGTGCGTTAAAGTCATATAACGCACGCCGAGCCGATAAAAATCCCGGAGCGCGAACAGCGAATCTTCAATCGCGTGTCCGCCTTCGATGCCCATATACGCGCAGACTTTTCCATCTTTTTTCGCGCGATAAATGTCCGCTGAAGTCGTGCAGAGCATCAATTGATCGGGATGTTTTTCGACTTCGCGGTAAACCGTGTCAATCAAATCGAGCGCACGCCGCGCCGCGCCGCCTTTTTCGACAAATTCTTTATCAACATAAATCGAGAAAAACTCGCCTGTAATTCCGCTTTGCTTAAAACGCATCAAATCCGTGTGATACGGCGTTCCTTCAATGTGAAATTTCCCGCGTGAATCAGTTGCCAAACCGAAATCATCATCAAACATCGGCGTTGTAATATCGTTGTGTCCGTCAACAATGATAGCTTTTTTGTGAATTTCTAATGCTTTTTGCCAGAGTTTCGGATCGGTATCTTTCGGCATTGTTTGGGCAAATATCTGACTGACAAACAAAATAAACAAAATAGCGGCAAATTTGATTTTCATAATTTTTATCAAAAAGAAATCTAAGTTTTCAGAGATTTTAACTCATTTTGAATTTATTGGCGAATAACTTGAAAATACATAACAATTTGCCAACTTTCAAACATCGCAAAACATCAAATTAATCACGAAAATTAAAGTAAAAGGAAATAAGAATTTGAATTTCGATTTCAAAAAAATTTACGTTCAGCAAGCTATTTTTGAAGATTTTATCTGGCGCGAAAACGCCGAAAAAATTATCAGGCGATTTCCAAAGGCGGAAATCATCGAAGTCAAAAATCACTGGCAAATTCCAGATCTTTTTGAAGCCGAGGCGAACGATTGGATGCGGACGAAGCGCGAGAGTTTGGTTTTGGGCATCAAATCCGGTTTGACGCACACAAAAAACGGACGTTCGGCGGATTTTATCGCCGCGTCGAATTCCAACGGCTGTTTGAGTTCCTGCCAATACTGCTACGTCGCGCGACGCAAAGGCGCGTCAAATCCGCTGACGATTTTCATCAACGTCGAAGAAATCGCCGGTTCGATTCGCCGACATCAAAAAAAACTAGGCGCAAAAACGGAGCCGAATCAGTGCGACGATAAATTTTGGACTTACGACATCGGCTGCAACGCCGATTTGTCCGCCGACACTTACGTTTGTGACAATCCGGGATTTTTAATCAAAGAATTTACGACGATGGAACACGCTAAAGCGACTTTTGCGACAAAAACCGTGCGCGACGATTATTGGCTTGAAATTGATCCGAAAGGCAAAACGCGGCTTCGTTATTCTTTAATGCCGCAGCCGATTGCACGCTATATTGACATCGGCACGAGTTCGATTTCCGACAGGATAAAATCCGCCAACAAATTGGTTGATGCCGGTTACGAAGTGCATTTTTCGTTCGCGCCGATCA
>JBDTSO010000333.1:0-3765 GCA_039931085.1 Acidobacteriota bacterium
ATGCGTCAAATGCTATTGGAAATCAATAAATTTTAAGTGTCGTGAAATCAAGTCATTTTTCAATTTTGGGTTTTTTGCTGTTAATTCTCGGAACTATGCAGCCGGGCGGTTTCGCGCCGCTTTACGCGCAAACAAATACGAATGTTTCCCGCAGTCAAACGCAGAATAAACCGACCGGGAATGACTTGGACGGTCTGCGTCAAAAGGGATTCGGTTTTTTGAAAACCGGAAATTGGGAACAGGCTAACGCAGTTTTTGAACGAATTTTAGCCGAAACGCCGAACGATTATCTTTCTTTATACGGAAGCGGTTTAGCTCTATTTAACCTTCGCCGCGTGTCCGAAGCAGACGCGAATATTCAAAAAGCGATTGATATACTTTCGGAAAACAATGCGAACAACGCGGTTCTGGCAGATTCTTTGGTGTTGTCGGCGGTAATTTCAGCCACGCAGAATAAAAACGGTGCAGCGATTGAGAAACTGGAAAAAGCCGTCAAACTCGCGCCCGACAATTTTGACGCGAACTTTTCGCTCGGCAGAGCTTATTTCGGAAACGGCGATTTTGTAAATTCGGCAAAATTGTTCGCGCAATCGGCGGAAATCCAACCGAATAATTTGCAGGCGAAATTTTTTCTGGCGACCACGCTCGAACGCGCCGGAAACTTGCAGGAAGCCTTAAAGCAATACAAAGCGGTTGTAAAACTCGATGAAAATTACGCGGAAGGAAATCTCGGACTCGGCGTTTTGTTGATAAATCTCGAAGGCGACAAATCCGCCGAAGGCTTGAAAGCTCTGCAAAAAGCTATTTCAATCAACGGTAATTTGTATGAAGCCAGACTCGCGCTGGGCAAAACTTTAGTAAAGTTAAATCGTTCCGAAGAAGCAGTCGAGCATTTAAAAAAAGCGGCGGAACTCGTTCCAAACAATCCCGAACCGCATTATCAACTTGCTCTGGCGTACCGCAAAATCGGAAAAAAAGCCGAAGCCGAAGCTGAAACCGAGATTGTCAAAAAAATTCACGAAAGCAGACGCGGTGTTTCGGATAATCAATAAGTTAGAGAATTATAAAAAATATGAAAAAGGCAAATTTGTTTTTGATTCTGACGCTGTTCATTCTCGGTATTTCCGGTGTTTCGGCACAGAACAAAAAAGATGAAGGTGTTAAAAGCATCGGCGGCGAAGAACACGAATCGAATATTTACGGCGTAAAAATAGGAATGGACATTCCGACCGCACTGCAAGCCGTTTTCGTCAACGCTAATCGTCAACCGGGACAAGAAAAGCCGGACGCGATGAAGAAAGAAGGCGCGGGCGACAAAGATGTTCGCGTGCTTTACAAAAATTTGCCGAAAGGCGATTTGCAGATCATTTTCGCCGACGGAAAATACGTCCGCGAAGTCGTTTTGAGTTACAAAGAGAAAAAGGGCATTGACGATTTGCGGCTCGCATCTTCCGGCGACATCGGCGCGGCGAGTGCCGGTCAGAGATATGACGATAGATATACAATCGGTTTCGTCAACAGCAAAAAACAGGAAAAACTCTGGTGGCGCGACGAAAAAACTTCCGACGATTATGAAATCAGAGTTTCGTTTTTGTCCGGCAATATCTTAAAAGACGGAACTCTTTGGTGGCAAATCATCGTGCAAAAGGACATTTCCGTAAAACCCGGCGACGAAAAGAAATTTGCAAAAGCGGTGAAAGGTGAAAAATAATTTTTACAACCAATGAATTCGGGAAAACAAATCAAAATGCGGACAAAAATTAAATTACAAACGATTGTCGGTTTAATTTTTATCTGCATTTTATTTTTGTCGCCGATTTACGCTCAGAAAAATGCGGCTTCAAATCGCGCTCAAACAAATCAAATTGTGCAAAACGCCGCAGATTTTATTCAATCGGGAAAACTGCCCGAAGCCGAAAATTTGCTGCGCGATTATTTGACGAAATCGCCGAAAGATGATCGCGCCCGCATTTTGCTCGGAGTCGCGCTCGAACAGCAAAATCAATTTGCGGAAGCCGAAAAAATCTATCGCGGAATTTTGCAGACGAATCCGCGCGATTTATCTGCTTCGGCAAATCTCGGAATTCTGCTCGCAAAAACAAATCGTCTGCCGGAAGCGATTTCGATACTTGAAAAAGTTCTGCAAATGAATCCGAATCATCAGCAGGCGCAGTTTAATCTTGCCGCGATCTATATTTCGCAAAACGAATTTACAAAAGCAGCTTCTCTACTCGAAAAACTGGTTGGCATTACGGCGGCAAATAAAACGCCGACAAATACTGACACTGCGCTTTTATTTTCTTTGACGAAGGCTTATGCGGCGACGGGCAAAAAAAAGGAAGCCGCAGCAACAGCCAAATTTCTTGAAAAACAACAACCCGATGATGCGCGTTTGTTATTTACGCTCGGTTTGGTTTTTGCAGAAACGGGAATTTACGAACAGGCAAAACAGCTTTTTGAACGGGTAAATACTCTAAAACCGGACAATTTCGATGTTTTGTATAATCTCGGAATTGCATATTACAACACGGAAGAATTAGATAAATCACGATTTGTTCTGCAAAAAGCCGCCGACGTTAATCCGTCTGCGCCGGAAGTTTTCTATCGTTTGGGTTTGATCGCGTCGGCGAAGGACGAACCGGAAAACGCCATCGGTTTGTGGCAAAAAGCACTCGAACTGCGTCCCGTTTACCCGGAAGCGAATTTTCTAACCGCCGAAAAACTTTTTGAAAATAATTTATATACCGGCGCACTCGTTTTTTACAAAAAAGCCGCCGAACAAGAGCCGGAAAATCTGCTTTATCAAATCAGATACGGCGTAGATTTGATCCGTTTAAAGGAATATCAGGAAGCGCGAATAGTTCTCGATAAACTTCAGAAAAAATATCCCGATCATTTGAACGTCACATATTTGAAAGGATTTCTCGCCCGCGCCGAAGGAGTTTACGACGAAGCGCAAACTTCGTTTGAAAAAGTGTTGAAAATGTCGCCGGACAATGCCGATGTTTTGGCGAATCTGGGCTTTTTGGCGGATCAGCGCGGCGACAAAGAGAAAAGCGAAAAACTTTTGCGGCAGGCGATAAAAATTGATCCGAAAAATTTCCCCGCGCACTATGATTTGGGCAGAATTTTGCTGCGTTCAAACAGAATTGACGAGGCTTTACCGATTTTGAAACGCGGCGCGGAAATCGGTAAAAACGATCCGGGAATTTATTATCAATTATTTCTGGCTTATTCGCGTCTGAAAAAGAAGGACGAAGCGGACACAGCGTTTGCGGAATTTAAGAGATTGGAAAAGGCTCTCACGCCGACATCGGGTTCTTCTGTTTCGCCGAATTGAACCTGAGAATTTCCAAATTTGATTGAAGATGAAAATCCTTAATTTGTCGAATTAAAAATTTGCAATGTTAAAAATCAAAGCGAAAATTTTCTGCATCTCGATTTTAATTTTGTGCAGTTTGAGCATTTTTTCTCAAAATTTGCCGAAAGTCGAAAAGGTTGAACCGCAGAATTGGTGGGCGAATCACACGATAAATCCTGTTCGTTTACTTGTTCGCGGCGAAAATTTGCAAAAAGCGAACGTTACAAACAAAAATCGAGATTTGGCAATCGGCGCGACGCGGACGACCAAAAACGGAAAATACCTTTTTGTCAGCGTTCTGATAAACAAAGCGAAACCCGGAAAATACTCGTTTGACGTAACTACGCCGAACGGCAAAACTTCGATTCCGTTTGAGGTTTCCGCGCCGCTCGATGAACAGACAA
>JBDTSO010000334.1:0-3761 GCA_039931085.1 Acidobacteriota bacterium
AATCTGTGTTCATCTGTGTTCATCTGTGGCTAAAATACTCTTCTCTTTTTCGTGTTTGTTCGTGGCTAATTTCCCACCGTCAACACGACCTTGCCCGTTGTTTTGCGGTTTTCAATCGCTTCGTGGGCTTCCCGCGCCTGTTCGAGCGGAAATTCCGTCACCTGAATTTTCAAAAGCCCCGCGCCTAAGTTTCCCAACAATTCTTTCGTAAATTTTATGCGGTTTTCGACTGATTCGTTCATCAGCCAATAACCGCGAATGATGTGATTTTTCGGCATCAGACTCAGCACCGAAACCTTAAAGTCTTCGCCGCTCGCCGAGCCATAAACCCACATCGTGCCGTGTGTTGCGAGAACTTTCAGATTTTTTGCGACAATATCGCCGCCGACCATTTCGATTATCCAATCAACTCCTTTCCCGTCTGTTGCTTTTAAAACTTCATCCGTCCAATCGTCTTCCGAATAATTGATCGCGTAATCCGCGCCGAGATCGGCGACCATCTGCAATTTCTGCTCACTCGAAGCCGTCCCGATAACTTTCAAACCTTTCAGTTTCGCCAGTTGCACGAGCAAACTCCCGACACCGCCCGCCGCCGCGTGAATCAAGAGTGTTTGCCCTGATTTCGTCTCATTCAAAAGTCCGAGCGCGGTCAAACCCTGCACGAGCAACGCGGTTGATTCGCCAAAACCTAGTTCATCGGGAATCGGAATCACCGATTTTGCGTTCGCCGTCGCATATTCCGCATAACCGCCGCTCGAAGTCGTCGCCAAAACGCGCTGTCCGACTTGCAGATTCGACACCTCTGCGCCCAATTCCTCAATCGTTCCCGCCGCTTCATAACCGAGCGTCAACGGCAAATCCGGCTTCGTCAAATAATTGCCCGCCCGCATCATCGTGTCCGCATAATTTATGCCCGCCGCGGCGACTTTGATCAAAACCTCATCCGCTTTCGGTGTCGGTTTTTCCACATCTTCGAGCGATAATTTATCCGCTCCGCCTAGTTCATTTACTCTGATTGCTTTCATAATTATTAGTTCTCTATTTCCTTCTAGAAATCATAAGTCAGCCATAATTTTTATATCTTCATACGGCAAAAAATTTTAATTCAACTTATAAATAAGTTCTTCAATTTCCTTACCGCGAGCATTTGCAAAACCTTTTTCCGTGCCGATTTTTTTGAAACCGCATTTTTCCAAGACTTTTTGTGAACCAATGTTGTCAAAAGCTACTCGCCCGTAAATTGGTCTTGTCTTCTCAATTTCAAGAAATTGTGTCAAAGCCTTGGATGCAATTCCCTTTCCCCAAAAATCTTTGCCGATCCAATATGTAATTTCTGCTTCGCCTTCAATTTCAAATTTAGCGACGCTACCTGCAATTTCGTTGTTGATAAAAATTGTTTTGTTATTTACAGTTTCGTCAGACAATAATTTTGTATATTTTTTAATGTAGGCATCTTTGTCGGTCGGGTTTTTTTGAGTAAACGCGGCTAAATAATTCGCATCTCTATCGGTTTGAAAGTTGAATAAAACGTCAAAATCATTTGTATTTGTATTTTTTAGTTCGATTTTCATTTATTTTATGATTCAGCATTCTCCAACGCTTCGAGCAAATTTTCATAATCGAACGAACCGTTAAAACGAACGCCGTTGATAAAAAAGGATGGCGTTCCGTTGACACCGCTTTCGACTCCGCTCATAAAATCCGCCTGCACTTTTTCTTCAAATTTTCCGCCCTGCAAATCTTCGCCGAACTTTTCCGCGTCGAGTCCGATTTCTTCCGCGTAAGACTTCAAACTTTCGTCGTCGAGCGCGTTTTGATTTTCAAATAACGCATCGTGCATTTCCCAAAATTTCCCGTCTGCGGCGGCAATTTCCGCCGCTTCCGCCGCGTTTTCTGCGTGTGGATGCGATTGTTGTAATGGAAAATTGCGAAAAACAAAGCGCAAATCGTCGCCCATTTCCTTTTGAATTTTCTTAACAATTTTATATGCCGTTTCGCAGTGCGGACATTCGTAATCGCCGTATTCGACGAGCGTAACTGCTGCTTTTTCAGAACCTTCGGCGTGATCTTCCGCGCCGACCGGAATAGTTAATGTCGGATTTTCATTATTTGCCATTTTCTTTTTCTCCTTTTTCTTCGCCTTGAATTTCCTTGAGCGTTTTCAAAATCTGATCCGCGCCCGGATTTACGTCAATCGGCGAAACGTAGCTGTAACGAATCACGCCATCTTTGTCTATAACAAACAGCGCACGTTCGCTAAATCCGTCTTTCTCACGATAAACGCCGTATTTTTTTGAAACTTCGCCCTTCGGCTCGAAATCCGAAAGCAAAGTCATTTTGTAACCGCGACTTTCTCGAAATGCCTCATGCGAAAATTCGCTGTCAACCGAAATGCCGAAAAGTTCCGCTTTCTGCTTTGCAAACATCGGCAAAAGCTCGTTGTAGAGCGCAAGCTGATCGCCGCAAACCGCGCTCCAATCCGCCGGATAAAACGCCAAAACCACATTTTTTCCGCGCATATTCTTTAACGAAAACGTCGGCTCTTCGTCGCCCGCCGCTTCGACTGCGCGGCACGGCAGCGTAAAATCCGGTCCTTTCTCGCCCGCTTTTAATATTTCACTCATAATTTAATCTCCCCTTGCTTTTTATTTTTAGCCTCGAACAAACACGAAATTTCACGAAAAAGAAAAGAAATTTTAACCACAAATTTTCACAGATAAACACAGATAAAATAAGATAAGTTCAAAGAAATCATTTGAAAATCTTTCTTATCCGCTTTAAAAAATCTGTGTTTATCCGTGTTCATCTATGGTTAATTTTCTTCCGCTTTTTTCGTGTCCTTTTCGTGTCTGTTCGTGGCTAATCTTCCTTCGCTGTCGCTGATTTCTCACTAAAAATCTCCGCGACGATTTCATAAGAACGCAAACGTTTTGATTGATCGAAAATCATCGCGTTGACCATAATTTCGTCAGCGTTCGTTTGTTCCAGAAATTCTTCCAATTTTCGCTTAATCGTTTCCCTGCCTCCGATAATCGAACCGCCCGTGCGCGATGCGACGAGGGCTTTTTCCTGCGCGTTCCAAATCGCATCCATATCTGAAACAGGCGGCGGAATTTTGCCGGGTTTTCCTCGAATTAAATTCAAAAAAGATTGATACTGCGAAGTCGCCAAAAACTCGGCTTCGTCGTCGGTTTCCGCCGCGACGATGTTGAGCGCGACCATCGCGTAAGGTTTTGACAGATCATCCGATGGTTGAAAAGTTTTGCGATAAAGTGCCAGTGAAGGCAGAGTGTTTTCCGGCGAAAAATGCGCCGCGAACGCGAACGGTAAACCCAAAATCCCCGCCAGATGTGCCGAAAAACCGCTCGAACTCAAAAGCCAAATCGGAACGTCCAATCCCGCGCCCGGAACTGCCTGAACTTTCTGATGTACAACAGGTTTACCAAAGAAAAACCGCAATTCTTCAAGCTGTTCGGGAAATTCTTCGCCGTCATTATTCAAATTTCTGCGCAGGGCAAGCGTCGCCGGACGATCAGTTCCCGGCGCACGTCCGAGTCCCAAATCAATTCTTCCCGGATAAAGACTTTCAAGCGTTCCGAATTGCTCGGCAATCACAATCGGCGCGTGATTTGACAACATAATCCCGCCCGAACCGACACGGATTTTTTCCGTCCCGCCCGCAACATATCCGATCACCACCGAAGTCGCTGCGCTCGCAATTCCGGGCATATTGTGATGTTCCGCCAACCAAAATCTTTTAT
>JBDTSO010000335.1:0-3759 GCA_039931085.1 Acidobacteriota bacterium
ATAAAGCCATCGCAATCATTACGCGCTGACGCATTCCGCCGGAAAATTCGTGCGGATAAGCGTCAATCCGATTTTCCGCGTCGGGAATGCCGACGGTTTTTAGCATTTTTATCGCGTGCTGATAAGCCTGATCTTTGGAATGTCCGAGATGAAGCTGCGTAACTTCCATTAATTGAGTCGAGATTTTCAAAAACGGATTTAACGATGTCATCGGGTCTTGAAAAATCATCGCAATCCTTTTGCCGCGTATTTTTCGCACCTCTTCGATAGAAAGTTTGCGAACGTCAATGCCGTTAAAAATAATATCGCCGTTGACGATTTTTCCCGGCGGTTCGGGAATCAGACGCATAATCGAAAGATTTGTAACCGATTTACCGCTTCCCGATTCGCCGACGATGCCGATGGTTTCGCCTTTTTGAAGTTCAAACGAAATGCCGTCAACCGCTTTGACCACGCCGTCTTCCGTCTGAAAATAGGTTTTCAGGTCTTTGACCGATAAAATTGTGCCGTTTGTTTCGTTCATTCTTTCAATTTTAATCTAGAATTTTCGGGTTTGCGGATCAAGCGCGTCTCTTAAACCATCGCCTAAAAAGTTTAGTGAAAATAAGGTCAATGCCATCGTTACACCCGGAAAAATTAACTGCCATGGGTAAATGGCAATATTTTTTATACCGTCTGAAGCAAGACTTCCCCACGAAGCAAACGGTGCTTGAACACCGATTCCTAAAAAGGACAGAAATGCTTCGGTCAGCATTACTGACGGAACGGTCAGCGTCGCATAAACGATGACGGGACCGAGCGCGTTTGGAACAAGATGGCGGAAAATAATGCCTAAAGTGGAAACGCCGGTCGCCCGCGCCGCCATTACGAATTCCTGATTTTTGAGCGAAAGAATCTGCCCGCGCACAACCCGCGCCATTGTCAGCCACGAAACAAGTCCGAGAGCGAAAAACAATAAAAAAATCTGACTTAAACCTTGATTGCCCGCGCCGCCGAAGCGTTCGGCAAGCCACGTGATCCAAGACGGCGTATTCGGTCCACCGAAGACGGAAAGCAGAACAATGACGATAAGAATATACGGAATCGCGTAGATAATATCTACAACGCGCATCATAAAATTATCAATTTTGCCGCCCATATAACCGGCAATCGCGCCATAACTCACGCCCACGAGCAAGGACACAATCGTTGAAATAACGCCGACCATCAAAGAAATTCTGCCGCCCTGCAAAACTCTGGCAAGCAAATCTCGTCCGGCTTCGTCAGTTCCCATCGGATGCTGCAGCGACGGCGGAAACGATTTTATCAAATCACCTTCGGGCGGAATAAAGTCAGCAGTAAAGCCGGTTGTCCATCGAATTATCGCCGGTCCGATGGTAACGGCAATAATCATAATGATCATCACGATCAAACCGAAAACGGCTAATTTATTTTTCAAAAGACGTTTCCAAGCGTCTTTCCAAAGCGATGTTCCTTTTATTGTTTCCGTATTTTCTGCCATAACCTTTTATAAACCTAAAATTTCATCAACTGTCAGCGTTAAACTTTCGATTAAACCGGATTCGACGGTTTCGCCGATGCCGACAATTTTAACCAACCGATAGCTGCCGTTTTTCGGCGACGAATGACACTCAATCGTGTTTTCCGTCAAATTTATCAACCAAAATTCAAGAATTTCGGCTTCCGCGTAAAGCGTCTTTTTTATTTTACGATCATATTCAAGTGTCGAATTTGAAACTTCAATGAGCAATAGAATATCTGCCGGCAACGGATGACTTTCAGTGTAAAAATCTTCACGCGGCTTGAGCAGTGCAATGTCCGGTTCGGGTTCGTTGAAGTCATCAATGTGAATCGGATTTTGCACTGCAACAACAACTTCTCTGCCAAGCAAAATTACTAATAATTGAGTTAACTTGTTTACTGTTCCGGCGTGTTTGTTTCCGATGCTCATTCGGTGAATTATTTCTCCGTTAATCAGTTCCCAACCGCTTTCTTCAGGCAGAATGCCGATTTCCATCATTTTATAGATTTCATCGGTGCAAAATTTCTTTCGCGCTAAAACGGAAACTTCTGTTTTTTCTAATTCAACAACCGTCGTCATAATAATTTTTACTGGAAACGCCTATTCATATCTAATGCGCGGGTCTAAAAATCCATAAGAAATATCCACCGCCAGATTGAAAATCATAATTAAAATCGAGAGAAACGCGACGATGCCCAAGATTAGCGGTTCGTCACGATTCAAAACCGCTTGGATAAAAATGTTTCCCAAACCCGGAATGGCGAAAACTTTTTCGACCACCACCGTTCCCGCAAGCAGCGAAGCCAACGCCGGACCCGTAAAGGAAACCACCGGCACGATGCCGCCGCGCAGCGCGTGTTTGAGCAAAACTTTCCATTCAGGCAAACCTTTCGCCCGCGCTGTGCGAATATAATCGGAGCGCATCACCTCGAGCATTCCGGCGCGTGTCAGCCGCGCAATGTATGCCGCGTAAATCGCCGACAGCGTGATTACGGGCAAAATAAGATGTGAAATTCCGCCCCAACGCGCCGGCGGAAGCCAAAACATCCACAACGAAAAAACGAGAACCAAAATCGGACCCAAAACAAAATTCGGCACGGAAAGACCGAGCATAGCCGCCGACATCGAACCATAATCAAAAGCCGAATTCTGTTTAAGCGCGGCAATTATTCCAGCCGACAAACCTATAATCAACGCCAAAAGATACGCTAAAATTCCCATCGTCGCCGAATAAGGAAAATGGCGTTTAATAATCTCATTGACTGATTGACCTTGATATTTGAGCGAATCGCCGAAGTCGAGCTGAACGATATTGCCCATCATAATCGCGTATTGCGTATACCAAGGTTTGTCTAGTCCGTATTTTTTCTTGATATTAGCTTCAATGGCGGGCGGCAATTTCTTTTCCGTGGAATAAAAGTTACCGGGCGCGATGCGAATCAAACCCCAAGTCAAAGTAACGACCAGCAACGCCATCGGTATAATTATTAACAGTCTTTTAAATATAAACTTTAACATTTTTTAATTGGTTATTCTGCTTTGGTTGAATTTGCAGTTTGTGCTTCTTTCGATTTATTTTCCATCTGTTCCTGCGTCGCCATTAATTGATTAAGCTGCGCTTCAACTTGCGGATCGCTTTCCTTCATAATGCTGTCAACATTGGTGTCCCATTTGTTTGGATCGCTTTCAATATAGACAAATTTCCAAGCAAACAGAGTTCCCGGATTTGGATACAATCCTTTGACGTATGGTTTTTTCATCCAACTCGTGCCGTTTGTATAAAGAGGAATGATAATCTGCTGCTGCGTTACATAAAACTCCGCGGCGGCAAGTTTTTCGTAGCGTTTCTGCACGTCAACCGTTTTATTGGCATCGTCGAGCATTGCATCGTATTTCGGATCCCACCAACCGGTTGCGCCGTCGTTTTGCGGCGAATAATAAAGTCCGAGAAATGTATACGGATCCATATAATCGCCAACCCACCCGCGCCGTCCGAAACCGTCGTAACCGACGCTCGAAAGCAGCGGCAGATAAGTTTTGAATTCGAGATTTTTAAGCGGAACGGTAATCCCCAAATTCTGTTTCCACTGCGCTTGCACAAATTCGGCGGTGGCTTTGTTGCTTTCTGCCGTGTTGTAAGTGATGTTAACCTTATCAACCGGAAAACTCGGACAAGAATATCCGCTGCCACTTTTTTGCACGGGAAAACCGGCGTCGGTCATCAATTTTCGCGCACC
>JBDTSO010000336.1:0-3758 GCA_039931085.1 Acidobacteriota bacterium
GTTTGAATTTTCACGCAATGGAAAAGATTGTTCATACAAAAAAAGACTCTATTTTTATGATGCAAAAAATCGAAAAACAAGTGCCGCGCTTTACCAATCGGACACAGGCGAAAATATCTGTCCGAACTCTCCGCCGGTATTTCGGGAAAACGAACCCGAAAGTCTTGACGGCAAAATTTCCTTTGTTGAAGAAACAATTTATGAATATGAATGGATGGGCAAAATTACACGGGAAATAGTTTTTGACCGCGATAATAAAATAGTTCAGCAAAATAATTACACATATAATCAGCGCAATGAAAATACAGGATTTACCATTACGCAGCACAACAATCGTATTTCCGGCTCAACCGGTAATTTTATAAAGACATTAGAGTTTCGTATGTTCTATCCTGATAATGGAAAAGCTCAGGAAACATACCGTTATGAAAATGGCAGACTAATTGGAAAAGAACTTTACTACAAAAATAGCCAAAATCGAATAATAAAAGGTGAAAACTTTAGCGTATCCGCTGATGCGCGAAATAATATCATTAAGGAAACCATCGGCTCTCGATCAGAAAGTTTTTACGACGACGACAAAGAACTTTTTAGTTGGACTATTTATGATCGAAACGGTGATTTGCAAACACAGCTTTATATTTTCAGCGAAAACGATAGAGAGTTGGCGCGCCTCGAATACAATTACCGAAATCCGGCGAATGAAACAAACCGGAACAATGATGAAAAATTAACTCATTACCGATTTGAAAACGTCCGACCTGAGATAGTTCAACGATTAAAATACATTCTCAAATTCGATGAATGCGTGGAAAATCCGCGCTGGATTCCGGCACGATTTGAAAATAGGTCTTATAAATTCGATGCTGAGGGCAATATCATTCAATACTCATCGCAAAAGCGGGATGCGCCATCAGAAGAAATCAAAGGTGAATTGAGTCGTGAGAAAGACATAACGTATTACAAATGAAATATAAATCTTCCGCACCTAATCTTCTCCACCAAATTAACTTTTGATTTTTAGAATTTTCGCCGAAAATCCAACACGCTTGTTAGTTATTATATAACTTAATAACACTTGCTAATAAAATTACTCCTACTACGGCAACACCGGCGATGATACCGATTTTGGCTCCATTCGGAAAACCGCCTTCGACCTTTGTAACATCGGCGTAAAGAACGGATGTTTTTTGCCCTGTTTTTACATTTGTCAGTGTAAAAGAATCTTCTGCCGGTTGACTGACATAACCATATAACTTTGTTCCATTTGTCAATTTTATATGAGCGCGATTATCATCTCTGCTTTCGCGTTTGATGATTTTTGCTTTAATTTTTGCGATCCTTGCATCGCCCTGCCCGGTTCGGTTTTGGGCGTAAATAAAAGAAGTGTTGGCAGTTAACAACAAAGAGCAAAGAAAAATGCTCAAAAGTATTTTAATCATATATTCCTCATCATTTTTATATATTAATTTTTTTTACCGATAAAAACATTTTCTAGAAACAGCATTTTGGGATGGACAGGAAATTCGGTTTACTGGTATCAAAATTCGGTTTATTGTATCACCATAAAGAGAAAAAATCAGATAAAAATTTTGTTTATTTGTCTGAAAAAACTATAAAATACAAACTAATATTTTCAAGTTGTGTAGGGCATTTTCGATTTGGTTTTCCTTATGCCGTTTTAGATTTATACTCTTCACAGTCAGCTTGTTTTTCCGGCTCAAAATAAACAAATGAAACTAACAACTCAAACTCCGAAAGTTACCTTAAACAAAGCGTTTCTCAAACAACCCGTTAACCGTGATGAAATCGAATCTTTCAAAGCGAATCTGCAAACTTTGCTTTCCAAAATTAACGACAAAGAAACCGAAGAACATCATAAAAACTACGTCCGCGATTTTCTCAAAGATACTTTTTACAAAGCCGAATATGAAATTAACACCAAAGGCAGACAAGATTTAGTGATTCACGGCGGCAAGCAAACCAGTGATAAAGTCGGCGTGATAATCGAGGCGAAAAAACCGAACAACAAAGCCGATATGATTTCGGCGGACAATCCGAACAAAAAAGCGATTCACGAACTCATTCTTTATTTTCTGAATGAACGCAACGAAGCGGACAATTTCGAGTTGAAAAATCTTGTCATCACGGACACTTATCAATGGTTTATCTTTGACGCGAATCTTTTCGACAAGCTGATTTATCGCAATACGAACATCAAACGGCTTTATCAAACTTACAAAACCGATAAAAAAGACAATCCGTTTTTTTACGGCGAACTAAACAAAATAATCGCAAATTTTGATGAAGAAATCACTTGTACATATTTTGATATTCGAGATTATGATTTTGCAGAAGCCCGCACGACAGTAAGGGCGCGAAGTGCGGAAGACACACTTACTAACGTGCGTATTTCTGCATCCGAAGATGAATTCGATGCAAAATTGATCGAACTGTTCAAGATACTTTCGCCGCCGCATCTTCTGAAAGTTCCGTTTGCAGATGACAGCAACAAACTCGACAAAAATTTTTACACCGAACTTCTGCTCATCATCGGACTCGAAGAAATCAAAGACAAAAGCAAACTGCGAATTGACCGCAAAGCCGAAGGCAAACGCGATGCCGGTTCTTTGATCGAAAACGCGATTGCGATTATTGAAACGAAGGATTGTCTGCACAAAGTCAAAAATCCGGAAAGTTACGGCGCGAATCGTGAACAAAGGCTTTTCGGCGTGGCTTTGGAACTTTGTCTGACTTGGATAAATCGCGTTTTGTTTCTCAAATTACTTGAAGCGCAATTGGTTGATTATCACAACGGCAATCGTGATTATCGTTTTTTGGACATCAACACGATTAATGATTTTGACGAACTTTTCACGTTATTTCATCAGGTTTTAGCCAAATTGCCGGAAGACCGGCGCGACACGATCAAAGCGAAATATGCCCGCGTTCCGTATTTGAACAGTTCGCTATTTGAGATCAGCGAACTCGAAAGCGACACGATTACGGTTGAATCGCTCAAAGATACGATTGAACTTTCGTTCATCAGTGCGTCAATTCTCAAAGACGGCAAAAGCAAACAAAACGGTTTGCCGACGCTCGAATATCTGTTCAAATTTCTCGACGCTTATGATTTTGCGAGCGAAGGCAGAGAAGGCATTGCGGAAGACAACCGCGCTTTGATAAACGCATCGGTTTTGGGCAAGGTTTTTGAGAAAATCAACGGCTACAAAGACGGTTCGATTTACACGCCCGGATTTATCACGATGTATATGTGTCGGCAGGCGATTCGGCTGGCGGTTGTCCAAAAGTTCAAAGACGCTTACGGCTGGAACATCGCGGAGTTTGCCGACATTAAAAACTATTTGGCAGACCGGCGAAGTAAAGCCGACATTCTGGAATTTAACGCGCTCGTCAATTCTCTGCATCTGTGCGATCCGGCGGTTGGCAGCGGGCATTTTCTCGTTTCGTCGCTCAATGAAATTATTGCGATCAAAAGCGAACTCGGAATTTTGGCGGACGCGAATGGCGAACGGTTTCGAGATTACGAAATCACGATTGAAAATGATGAATTGACCGTTTTCGACACGGACAAAAGCGAGTTTTTCAAATATCGAATGACGGCGGACGGCAAACCACAGACGAAAGAAGCGCAGAGATTACAGAAAACGCTGTTTCACGAAAAGCAGACGTTAATCGAAAACTGTCTGTTCGGCGTGGACATCAACCCGAATTCGGTCAAGATTTGCCGTCTGCGT
>JBDTSO010000337.1:0-3752 GCA_039931085.1 Acidobacteriota bacterium
ATTTTATTCGTCACCGGATTGACCGCGACGGATTGAGGAGCGTTGCCGACCGGCACATTGCCGATGCTGTAATCAGCTTTGACGACGGATGCGCCCGACAAAAAAAAGAGCATTAAAAAGAGCGACGCACACGAAAACACGGCGGTTGTCTGCCACCAAGTTTTAACGCTGCCGTCTATCCGCGTCCGTGTTTTAGACGGATTTTCATATTTTGCGAGTTCTGATTTTTTATATTTTGCAGTCATTTTAATTAAATTCTCCTTAAATTTTTATTGCGTTATTGGACTATTAATTTGCTTTTGCCGCTGATTTTTTTGGTTGTCAGCCTTGAGGTCGAGCATTCGGAGTTGAGCTTCGCTGCCGACGGACAGTTCAAAGCGTAATTCGCCCGGACAAAACAAATAAGCACTCGTTTCATCAACCTGCGTTTTTATTTCGCCGGACACGAGAATTTGCCGCGCCGTTTTGAACCAAGCCTTTGAAAAGTTATATTTTGCCGATAAAGCCAACGCGAATTTGTCCAACGTCGGCGGCGAAGTGTTATCAAAAACCATCACCGCGTAAAATAAACGGTCGTTGAAAAAACCCAGTTTGATGAAATTGATACCATTCGGCAGAGCCGATTTGTTTTGCTCGCCGAAGTCGAAAGTCGAAACATTCAGACGATTCGGCGCACCCGGTGTAATTTTGATTTTAAAAACTTTGCCGAGTTCGTCCGGTGACAAACCGAGTTTTACGCCGCCGATTGTCGGCGCGTTTGCTGCGTTCATCTGACACGGCGCAGCCGTCGCATTGAGCGGAATATACGTCGTTTCAAGCGAGGGCTGCGGAACGCTTTCCGGTTTCGGTCTCGAATGCGGCGGAACTCGTTTCGGGTCGGGCTGCGCGAAAATTGGTGTGGCAAATAAAAAAACTGTTAGAAAAAAAAGCAGGGTTTTCATAATTTTACGACTTGATAAGCTGACAAAATTCGTTCCGGTTAAAACTCTTTCAAAATTTAACGGCGCAAAATTTTGAGTAAAGACAAAACGGGTTTATAATTCGCGTATTCAAATTTATTGAAAGCGCAGTTTAAACTGTAAGCGACGCGAAATACTGGAAGACTAGCGGAAATTTGTCGGAAATTTGTCGGAAATTCAGGAGTGGCAAATGGAAAACGGAAACGAACATCACAAAAATTTTACGTTTGACAAGTTTAATTTAGAAAGCGAACTGCAAACTCTGCGGCACGACGGCGCGGAAGTTCATCTCGCCAAACGTCCGTTCGACGTTCTGCTATTTTTAATCGAACACCGCGAGCGCGTTGTCAGCCGCGATGAACTTTTGAATGAATTCTGGGAAGGGCGCGACGTTTATGATGACGCGCTTCGGAAATGTATCGGCGCGATTCGCAAGGCGTTGAACGATACGGAAAAATTGCCGCGCTTCATCGAAACAAAGCGCGGAAGCGGTTATCATTTTATCGGTGCGGTCGCTGAAAAAGAAGCGGAGAATGGAAGAAAAGGAGAAGAGGAGAAAGCAACAGACGGCAGCAGCAGTTGGCAAATCGCGGAAAGGACTAATGGGAATAAACAATCGATAGCCGAAGGACAAAGGACAAAGGGCAAAGGGCAAAATCGGAGGATTTTATTCACTATCTTCGCCATTGTTTTAATATCGCTGGCGGTTCTCGGATTTTTCGCGTATCGCCGACCTTCAAAAAATGTCGAAGCGAAAACATTGACCGAAACCGTCGCGGTTGGAAAGCGTTCGATTGCAATTTTGCCGCTTAAAAATCTGACGGGCGACGCGGGGCAGGACTATCTTTCGGACGGCATTACAGAAAGTTTAATCAACGAAGTTTCGCACGTCGAATCGCTCAAAGTCATCTCGCGCAGTTCGGCGTTTCAATTCAAAGACAAAAACGCATCGGCGCAGGAAATAGGCGAAAAACTCGGGGTTGAAACAATTCTCGAAGGCAGTTTGCAAAAAAATGGCGATAAACTTCGCATCCAAGCGCGACTGGTCAATGCCAAAGACGGCAGCGTTTTGTGGGCAAACGATACCGAACAGAAAAAAATGTCGGATATTTTTGCACTTCAAGACGGCATTGTTTGTCAAATTGTTACCGAATTAAAAGTAAAACTCTGCGGCGAAGTCGCGCCGTCCGAACACTACACGAAAAACGCCAAAGCCTATCAGCTTTATTTGCAAGGTCTGTATTATCGAAACCAACTTAGCCCGAAAGATTTGAAAAAAGCGATTGATTTTTACGAACAAGCCTTGCAGATTGACCCGAATTACGCGCTCGCGCACGAAGGTTTGGCTTCGACTTATGCCGTATTGGAATTAAATTCCGTTGTTCCGCCCGGAACTGCCGCCCCGAAAGCTGAATTTCACGCAAACAAAGCCTTGCAATCAGACGATAGTTTGGCGGGCGCGTATCTCGCTCTGGGCGCGGTCAAAACGATGCAAAATTACGATCTGGCGGAGCGTGAAAAGTATTATCGCCAAGCATTATCGAAAAGTCCGAACAATCGCACGGCGCATCTGTGGCTGTCGAATATCTACACGGCACGCGGCGAATTTGAACAAGCCGAAGCCGAAGCTCTCCGCGCACAGGAAATTGATCCGCTTTCAATCGGCGTGCATTTGACGCTGGCGGACATTTATTTTTATTGGCGCAAACCCGACAAAATTATCGAACAAGCCGAACTGATGCTCACCGCTAAACCGGACGACGAGCAGGCAATTATTTATATCATTTTGGCAAATTTGCAAAAAGGTGATCTTGAAAAAGCGTCTGCCGAACTTGAAAAAATCCCGACAAACAACGAAATGCGAATCGCCGTTCTCGCCGCCGCCGGACGCACCGACGAAGCGCGAAAAATTGCCGAAACCGTCGCCGATTCCGATGTGGCGAAAAGCAATCCATATAGGATCGCCGACAATTATGCCTTGCTCAGCGATAAAGACGCGACTTTTAAGTGGCTCGAAAAATCTTATGCGATGCGTCAAGCAAATTTTGTTTCGATAAAAGTTGATCCATATCTCGACAATTTGCACGACGATCCGCGTTATCAGGATTTATTGCGGCGCGTTCATCTCGCCGATTGAGTTTTTAGAAGTTAAACAATCGAATCAAACTTAACTTCAATGTTCTTCATCTAACGAAAATAAGCATTCGGAGCGGGAATATCGTCTGACGCTCCAAATGCAACACCCGTAAATCCAGTTTGGCTTCTGTTGAGATACCAAGTCCCGCTTCGGAAAACCGCAACATCCGCTTTTCCGTCGCCGTCATAATCCGCCGGTGTCGGCGCATCAGAAGAAATTCCGAATTGAACGCCGGTAAATCCATCGCGGCTTCGCAGCAGATACCAAGTTCCATTTGATGGACGGAAGACCGCGACGTCAGATTTGCCGTCGCCGTCGTAATCCGCCGGAACAGGCTTATCTGTAGAAACTCCGAATTGCACACCGTAAAACCCTGAAGTTGATCCTTGAACATACCAAGTTCCGTTTGAGGGGCGGAAAACCGCAATGTCCGCTTTTCTGTCGCCGTCATAGTCGCCGACAACAGGTTTGTCAGTCGAAGCACCGAATTGAAACGCGGTAAACTGATTATTAACCAAATTGTAAATATACCAAGTTCCATTTGAAGGTCTCCAAACAACGAGTTCAGCTTTGCCGTCGCCGTCGAAATCGGCAGGCACGGGAATATCATTAACATCGCCGAATTGAATGCCGGTAAATCCGGCTTGACTTCTGTT
>JBDTSO010000338.1:0-3747 GCA_039931085.1 Acidobacteriota bacterium
CCGGACGGTAAAATTATCGCTGTCGGTTACAGCGGTGGTTTTCGTTTGGTTCGATTTAACGCCGACGGCTCATTTGATGCGGACTTTGGGTCAAGCGGTCAAGTGCTTTATTCTACTTCGGGAGGCACACCGAAGATCGCTCGACAGGCGGACGGCAAAATTATTGTCGCCGACTTATATGTGGGCGGATTAATTCTTGTTCGTTTTGATGTGAACGGTATGCTCGATACATCCTTCGGTACGAACGGAAGTGTTATAACTCCTACTCAGAGTAAACTAAATTCAACTTCCGACATCGCTTTGCAGAAAAATGGTAAAATCTTGGTGGTCGGTGTTTACTTCAGACAACCTATTCCGCCTTTCGGTTCTGATTTCAGCGTTTTTCGCTTCAATCCGAACGGCTCGCTTGACACAAGTTTTGGCAACGCCGGTATCGTTCTCACTCGATTTGACGGAAGCCAATACGATATAGCAAGAACGCTGGTAATTCAGCCGAACGGCAAAATTGTAGTTGCCGGAAGCTCATTATCCGATGTTTCAAAGTTTGCTCTAGTTCGCTACGAAGGCGACCAAAATATTCGCCCGTCTTTTGATTTTGACGGCGACGGGAAATCTGACATTTCCGTTTATCGCCCGTCAAGCGGCGTGTGGTATTTGCTCAATTCGTCATCCGGTTTTACAGCCGCTCAATTCGGCGTGTCAACCGACAAAATCGTTCCCGCCGATTATGACGGCGACGGCAAAACCGACATCGCCGTTTATCGCAGCGGCACCTGGTATTTGAGCAGAAGTTCGGCGGGTTTTACGGGCATCGCTTTCGGCGAGGCGAGTGATATTCTGCAGCCCGCTGATTTTGACGGCGACGGCAAAGCTGAATTAGCTGTTTATCGTCCGTCAAACGGCACTTGGTATGTTTTGAATCTAGCAGCCAATCATCATTCTAACTTTCAATTTGGCGCAAGCACCGACAAACCCGTGATTGCTGATTATGACGGCGACGGCAAAGCTGATTATGCAGTTTATCGTCCATCGAGCGGCACTTGGTATTTACAGAGAAGCACAGCCGGATTTACCGGAGTTCAGTTCGGTGAAGCGACGGATAAACCTGTTCCGGCAGATTACGACGGCGACGGTAAAACCGACATCGCCGTTTTCCGCCCGTCAAACGGCGTGTGGTATCTGAATCGTTCGACACAAGGATTTACGGGAATTCAATTTGGAGTTTCGACGGATTTGCCGACACCGGCGGAATACGACGGCGACGGCAAAGCTGATATTGCTGTATTCCGAAACGGAACTTGGTATTTACAACAAACAACGGCAGGATTTACGGGCGTTGGCTTCGGTGAATCAACAGACAAACCTGTTCCGAATACTTTTGTTCCGTAACACTTTTGTTGGAAATAACTGCGAAGGTTGATGGCTAACATTATTTTTCAATTGGCTGCCGTCCGGTTTATTTGGTAGGGTCAACCGCCCGCTAATGCAGTAGATTCCAACAAAGAAAAATCCGCAAACTTATAAAGATTTGCGGATTTTTGGCAAAACATAAAAATAATTTCTAAATTCACGTTACAAATATATTTGCGCCAATCCGCTGCGCGGGAAAATATGATACCGAAAAAAAAGTTCCGCCAATTAAAAGTTTGCTGTTGTTTCTGATAATCATTGAATTTACATCTCCATTTGCGCCTCTGCCTTCATTAAAAGTTTTATCCGCCGTTCCGTCAACATTCAAACGGGCAATGTTTCCGCGCAAAATAGTATTCGACGGGAAGGAATTTCCGCCGATAATTATCTTTCCGTTTGTCTGGACGGCGACGCTGAGAATATTTTCCGATCCGACGGTTGCCGGATTAAATGACGAATCCAAACTTCCGTCATTGTTGAGAATGGCGATATTTTTTCGGGTGGTTTGATTAACCGAATCGAATTTCCCATAAATTAAAATTTTCCCGTTGCCGAGCATTTTTGTTTTTATGAGCAAATCATACACCGAATTAGTTACGACAGCATTGAAAGTTTGATCTATTGACCCGTCAATGTTCAATCTGACAAGAATTCTGCCGCCGACTAAAATTTTGTTTTCCGCCGGAACGTATGTCAATGTATAGCCGGAACTTCCATTATTGAACAAGGGCTGACCGATTCCTTGATCGTTACTACCGTCGGTTTTTAATCTGGTAATAAACGACGATCCGATTAAGTTGGAAGCGCTGATGAGGATTTTTCCGTCGGTTTGAATGTCTAAATCATAAACGAAGGTAACGTCAATTCCAGATAAATTAAATGTTGAATCAATGCTTCCGTTCGCGTTGAGTCTGACAAGCGAGCGAACCAAAGTTCCGTTTATTTGGTTAATATATCCGGCGATTAAAATCTTTCCGTCCGGCTGCTGTTTGATTACTCTGAAAAATCTGGGGTAATCCGCTACGCTGCCGATGTTGAAAGCGGCATCGAGTGAACCATCGGCGTTAATTCTTATCATATCGTTCCGCACGACCGCGCCGCGTGTAGTAAATTGTCCGGCGACCAAAATTTTACCGTCAATTTGAATTTCAATCGCCATTACATTTGCGCCGCCCGTCAAAAGCTGCGGAAAACTCAAATCCAAACGTCCGGGCGCGGCATTAATTTGCAATGACAAAAAGAAACTGCAAAATAATATAAAAACTATTTTTTTGATATTCATAAAGTTAGTTTTAGAGCAATTTGATGAATTCAAACATTTTTGTTTTTATGCAAAATTATTTGTTTAAGTTATGGTTCAAAATAAATAAAACTAATGGTCTGATTTATTTCTGCGTGATTACTTAATTCTTATAAATTTCGACAATCGGTTTTCCTTCGGAATTGATATAAGCGCGATACATTCCTTCGGAATTAAACGAGATTCCGATGTTGCCGAATTGGTCAATGGTGATTACGCCGCCATCGCCGCCGAGGGCTTTAACTTTATCCATTTCCGCATCAACCGCCTGCTGAACCGGCTTTGCGCCGTATTCCATCATTGCGGAAATATCGCGTGCCACGCCTAAACGAATAAAGTATTCGCCCCAGCCGGTCGCACTGATGGCGCAGGTTTTGTTATTGGCATAAGTTCCCGCGCCGATAATCGGAGCGTCGCCGATACGTCCGAATTTTTTGTTGGTCATTCCGCCCGTCGAAGTTCCCGCCGCTAAATTGCCATCTTTATCAAGCGCAACTGCGCCAACCGTGCCGAATTTATTTTCCGGTAATTTCTGAGTTTCAGTCATCATCTCAAGTAAAGGATTTTCATAGTTAAAACTCTGAACTTTTGACTTTTGACTTTCGCCTTTTAACTTTTCCTTTTCCTCTTTGAGAATTTTTTGCAGCGAATCCCAACGGCTTTGGACAAAAAAGTATTTTTCGGGAACGAGTTCGATATTTTGTTCTTTGGCAAATTTTTCCGCGCCGTCGCCCGCCATCATCACTTGCGGCGATTTTTCCATCACGGCTCGCGCCAGCGTAATCGGATTTTTAACGTGATGAAGACCGGCAACTGCTCCTGCACCCAAAGTTTTTCCGTCCATAATCGAAGCGTCGAGTTCATTCTTACCGTCGGCGGTAAAAACCGCACCTTTTCCGGCGTTAAAAAGCGGCGAATCTTCTAAAATATTGATTGCTGTTTGCACCGCATCCATCGAGGTTTTACCGTTTTGCAACGCTTTGTAACCTGCCAGTAACGCTTCTTCGAGTTTGGCGCGATATTCTTTTTCCTTTTCC
>JBDTSO010000339.1:0-3740 GCA_039931085.1 Acidobacteriota bacterium
TTTATATCTGCGGTCCGACGGTTTGGAATTTCGCGCATATCGGCAATTTTCGCACGTTTATTTTCGGCGACGTTTTGCGACGTTATCTAAAATATAAAAATTATAATCTGACGCACGTGATGAATTTGACGGACGTTGACGACCGGATTATTAATGAAGCGAAAAAAGCCGGAAAAACGATTAACGAATTCACCGCGCCGTTTATCGCGGCGTTTTGGGAAGATTTTGACGCGCTCGGTCTGGAGCGTCCCGAAATCGCGCCGAGAGCAACCGATCACATCGCGGAGATGATTGCGATTATCGAAAAATTATTAGAAAACGGACATGCTTACGAGTCGGACGGTTCGATTTATTACCGCATTTCGGCGTTTCCAGAATACGGCAAGCTCTCGAAAATAAATTTTAAAGGCAATGTTTCCGGCGCGTCCGGCAGAGTTGACACGGACAAATACGACAAGGAAAACGCCAACGATTTCGCGCTTTGGAAGTTAGTTGACGCGGACGAACCGACAGGTTGGGACGCGAGTTTCGGGCGCGGTCGTCCGGGCTGGCACATCGAATGTTCGGCGATGGCGATGAAATACTTGGGCGAAACTTTCGACATTCACGCCGGCGGAATTGATTTGAAATTTCCGCATCACGAAAACGAAATCGCACAATCCGAAGGCGCGACAAACGAGTTATTTGCCAAAACTTGGCTGCATTCCGAACACTTGAAAGTCGAAGGCGAAACGATGTCTAAATCTTTGGGGAATTATTACACTTTCCGCGATTTGGTTGAAAAAGGTTACACACCTTCGGCAATTCGTTATTTGCTGATGTCTGTGCCATATCACAAACAATTGAATTTCACGTTTGAAACTTTGGACGGCGCGGAACACACGATTGAACGCCTGCGCGATTTTCGCAAACGACTATCGGAAGCACATCTCAAAGACGGAATAAATCCCGACTTACAGGAGAAAGCGAAAAACCATCTCACCGATTTTGAAACGGCGATGGACGATAACTTAAACACTTCGCAGGCTTTAGCCGCGCTGCATAATCTCGTCCGCGAAGTAAATACAGCGTTGGCGCACGAAGTCGTCTGCACCGAAGACCGTTCGCTTATTTTGCAGACGATTGATAAGTTCGACTCGGTTTTGAATATTTTCGGCGAAGCGCGGGAAGAATTTTTAGAAACTGAAATCGAATCGCTGATCGAAGAAAGACAGGAAGCCAGACACAATCGAAACTTTGCGCGTTCGGACGAAATCCGCGATCTATTGGCGGAAAAAGGAATTGTTCTCGAAGATACTAAAGATGGTGTAAGATGGAAAAGGAAATAATTTATGAATAATCAGACGACAATAAAAAAATCTCAAATCGGCTGGATCATCGAAATTCCTGACGAATTTGCCGAAAAAGTCGGCATCGAAAAAAATTCCATCGGGCTTTTAGAATATAAAGACGGCAAAATTGATGTCGAAATTTTGCCGCCGCCATCTGAAAAAATCGAAGAAATTTCCAACAGACTCGGGGGAAAATATAAGGAATTTTTCGCGGAGATGAAACGCATTGGCGACTAAAAGCTTTCTTTACTTAACTTTTGCCGAAGCCGTCTTTCTTCATCTTGACCGTATGAAAGCAGTCGGCGAAACACGCTACGGCGTTGATAGTCGCGCTTTAATCGAATCCGCACTGGCGCGTCCGCAACAAGCAGCAATTTACGAAAACGCCGATTTAACCCGCCAAGCGGCAACGCTTTATTTCGGTTTGATTAAAAATCACCCTTGGCTCGGAGGTAACAAACGAACTGCAACAATTTTAGTTGACGCTTTTTTAATACTCAATGATTACGAAATCATTGCGCCTTTAGAAGAAACTATAGAGCTTGTTTTAGGCGTCGAATCGGATAAATTCAGCGTTAATGAAATCGAAGAGTGGCTGCGCGAAAGAACTTTCCCCGTTTCCAAATAAATTCCACACATTCCAATCAAATCCTTGTTTTGTCAGGCGAGAATTTCAACTTTCAATCGGCGCGTCCGCTTCTTTCCAAGCCGTCCAGCCGCCGCGCATCGAAAGCACGCTTTTGTAACCCATTTTTTGCAGATTGTCCGCCGCCAGCGCGGAACGATAACCGCCGCCGCAGTATAAAATCAGTTCGGCGTTTTTGTCGGGAAATTGATGAACGATGTCGCGTTCGATCACGCCGCGTCCGATGTGCGTCGCAGATTTTGCGTGTGAGTCGTTAAATTCATTATCTTCGCGCACATCAATCAGCGTCGCGCCGCTTTTGATTTTTTCCAGAGTTTCGTCAACCGAAATTTCTTTAATATTCGGCATAATCGCCTCGACCAATTGCTCGAATTCTTTTGAATGTTCCATATCTGAAAACCATTTTAACTCAATAAAATCTTCCAAACTAGCTTGAAGCGCGTTATCAAACTATAATAAATTTATAGTTTTTATAAAATTTTAAGAAAAAAGAGGAATAAAACATTGGCAGAACAATTTGACGTAACAATTATCGGAAGCGGTCCGGGCGGCTATGTCGCGGCAGTTCGCGGCGCGCAGATGGGTTTGAAAGTAGCACTTATCGAAAAAGAACCGGGCGAAAGATTAGGCGGAACGTGCGGTTTGCGCGGCTGTATTCCGACGAAAGCGTTATTAAATGCGGCGCATCTTTATCAAAAAGCAGGACATTTTGAAGACTTCGGTTTGAAGGTCGAAGGTTTAAGCTACGATTTTGAAAAAGTTCAAAAATATAAATCGGACGTTGTGGCGAAAAACTCGGCGGGTGTTTCGTATTTGATGAAGAAAAATAAAGTTACAGTTTTTAACGGCTTCGGTAAAATCACGGGAAAAGGCAAAGTCGAAGTTGATTTGAACGACGGCAAGAAGCAGACGATTGACACAAAAAACATTATCATCGCCACAGGCTCGGTCGTGCGTCCGATTCCGGGTTTTGAAACCGACGGCAAACAAGTCGTTAATTCCGATCATATTTTAGAATTAGAAAACGTCCCGAAATCAATGGTCGTCATCGGTTCGGGCGCGGTCGGCGTTGAATTCGCTTCGGTTTATGCGCGTTTCGGCTGCGATACGACGATTGTTGAACTGATGCCGCGCATTGTTCCCGTCGAAGATGCGGACGTTTCTAAAGAACTCGAACGCACGTTCAAAAAACAAGGCATTAAAGTAATGACGGGCGTGAAACTCGACACGATGAAAAAGTCGAAAACTAGCGTCAAAGTTTCGGGTAAAGATGCAAAAGGCAAAGATGTCGCGCTCGAAGCCGAAATGGTTCTCGTCGCCATCGGCAGAATGCCGTATTTAGAAAATCTCGGACTCGAAAACACAAAGGTCAAAGTCAACGATAAAGGCGTGGTCGAAGTCAACGAATACTACGAAACCAGTGAGCCGAACGTCTTCGCCATCGGCGATGTCGTCGCCACGCCGTGGCTCGCGCATCTCGCGTCAAAAGAAGGAATTCTGGTTGTTGAACGAATTGCGGGCAAAAAAGTCGAACCGATCAATATGCGAATCGTCCCGAACTGCACATATTGCGACCCGGAAGTCGCCTCAGTCGGTTTGACCGAAGCCAAAGCGAAGGAAGAAGGCTACGATGTCAAAGTTGGCAAATTCCCGTTCTCGGCTTCAGGAAAAGCCAGAATTTTAGGCGAAACTGACGGTTTTATCAAAATCGTCGCCGAGAAAAAATACGACGAAGTTCTCGGCGTTCACATCATCGGACCGCA
>JBDTSO010000340.1:0-3724 GCA_039931085.1 Acidobacteriota bacterium
TTAACAAAAATCATTTCAAACGCGGATTTTTACCATTCGGAGCGCGTGATAATTATACGGCTCTTGCAAAGTCACGAAAAGAGTTGAAGAGAGTTTGTTAACACAGATGGACACTGATAAAAAGTAGATGGAAAATGATAAATCAGCAAAATAATCTGCTTTTATCTTTCTGAATCTGTGTGCATCTGTGTTAAAAATTCTTTTCGACTGACTTTGCAAGAGCCGTAGTGATAATTACCATTCGCCATCTTCCCAATCGGGGTATTGTTCGGGCGATTTGCCGCAGGATTCTCTGATTTTCGCTTTTTTGAATTTCGGATTCGCCGGCTCGATTGCTTCGAGTTCGACGGTGAATTGCCAATGATCGCCGAAATCGAAAATGTATTCCATTGTTTCGCCGATTCTGAGAGGCAAATCTTTGATCTCGAATTCGTCGGTGGAAAATTCTTCTTCGCACATCGGATGCACGACTCTTTGCCGCATTCCGAAACGGTTGCGAAAGTTAAATTCGTATAAATGATCGTTGTCAAAATCAAAAGCCTTTTGAATCGCGTCGTGCAGATCGTCTAAAATATCGTTTGCGGAAATAGCGATTCTGCGCCACGTTTTTTTATCGAGCGAAACTTTGAAAACGTAAATGCCGTTTGCCGTTTTCGTTTGCGACAGACGGAAAATGTTTTGCCATTTCGGGAAATACGGCTGAAATATCGGCTGCAAAAGATTAAAAGCGTTTTCATCAAATTCGACATCTTCTATTTCGGCGGCGTTTTCCCAATCGAAATCGAGCGTTTCGTAAGCCTCCAATAATTTAAAAAGCATCGCCGCGCCGAAATTCGTCGGTTTGATTTGTTCGATAATCCAGCTTTTGCCCGATTCGCCCGCGCTGTGTTTTATTTCCAGCCAGCCGAACATTTCCGCCAGCGCAATGTTGTGCGCTCCGTAAAGCAGAAAGCCGTTTTCCTGAAACAATTTGTTGGCTTTGACGTTTGCGCCTTTCGACTGCAAATCGTCAAACAATCTTTTCAGACAGTAAAGCGGGCTGTTAAAAAGGCTGCTGTGTTCGCCGACGCTTTCAATCGAACTGCGAACAATCCAGGTTTCAACGAGAGTAAAATAACGCTCGACCGGATTCAGATTTTGCCAAATTTTCAACACTTCCGAGTCAACGGCGAAGTTCGCGCTCTTTTCGCTTCTCTGCAAAATCAGCAAACCGCTTGCGCGTCCGAGCATAAACAAACCGTTGATGTTGGCATACGATTTTTGCACGGGTCTTTTCAAATCAATATCAAACGGTTTGGTTAAAAGTGTATTCAGTTCGCGCAAAGATTTTAACGGCAGCAATTCATTTACTCCGCTTGCTTTCAAATTGTTTTCAGCAACGAAATTCAAAAATATTTCAAAATCACGCAAAATACTTGCCGGTTGATTTTCGTCAATCGTCTGTTCAAGAATTTTTTCGATAGTTGTGTTTTTTATTTGACACTCGCATTGATTTTCTGAATGAATTCATCAATCTTGCCGTTTTCAATCCAACGCGCAACGATTAGGAGGTCGTGTTCGGGGTCAACATAGATCATATTTGTCCCGTTGCCGATGTGCGCGTAGGCGGACGCGGGCGCGGATGGATAGAGTTTTTTGTCGGTGTTTAGAAAATAATTCATAAAACCGTAAGTCGGCTGTGCGGCAGTCGGAGTTTTGGCTTGTTTGATGAATTCTGCGGAGAGAATTTGTTTGTCGCGCCATTTGCCGTTGTTGGCTGTTAACAGTCCGAAACGCGCCATATCACGCGCCGAGATAAACATTCCGCCGCCCCAATGTCCGCCGCCGCTGACCGACTGCATAATTTGCCCGTCAATCACGACAAACGAATTTTCGTAGCCGAACCAACGCCAAGTGTTCGACGCGCCGATTTCGTCCATTACGTTTTCTTTTAAAACTTGCGGCAGAGGTTTGCGCCAGACATTTAATGCGGCGAGCGCGAGTGCGTTGACGCGGACATCGTTGTATTCATAAACCGCGCCAGGTTCATTGCGTGTTCGGTCGAGCCATTTTGCCGGGTCTTTGTCGGGACGATCAGCCCAATCGGGTTTTCCCCAGAGCGTTCCTTCCCAATCGCTCGTCTGCCGCAGCATCGAATCCCAGGTGATTTTGCGATTGTGTTCGGTGTCGAATAAATCAACAAATTTCGATTTGCCGAAATTTGCCGCATTAGCGAAATTTTGGTTCGGATTGTAAGCCAAAATCGGAGCCATTTCTTCACCGACAGGCGCGTTTAAATCTTTAATCAACCCGCGATCAAAAGCCAAACCGATTATGGTCGAGAGAAAACTTTTTGTTACCGAATGCGTCATATCAACGCGAAACGGTTCGCCCCACTCGGCGACGAGATAGCCGTTTCTCAAGATGATTCCGGTCATCGCACCGCGCGGTTTATTTGCGCCGATATTTTCGCCGAACGGCTCGCGCCCAAAGGTTTGCGTCTGTGCGAGTTCCATATCGCGCGGTGCTTTTGCTTCATTGGCGACAGCGAAATCAACGGCTTCTTTCAATTTTGCCGCGTCCATTTTCGCCTGTTCGGGCGTATGTCTTTGCCAATCATTACCCGCCGGCGGAAAGTAAGTTGATTGCGAAAAATTCGGTTCGGCAAATGCAAAAATAAAGCACAAACAGACTGTTAAATGAAACACAAAGAAACGCACGGAAAATTTATTGTTCATAATTTTATAGACGGCAAAACGGACTTAGAAACATAAGCCGGTTTTGATTGATTTCTTTTATATCTAACACAGAAGACCGTAAATTGAAATTTTCGTGATGAGCTAAATGTGATGATGAAAGACTATTTTATGCAGAAATGCAGAGATTAAGCAAAATTTCGCCGAATCTTCTCCACTCTTCGGCGGTGAAATTACAAATTCTTGAGTTGCGAAAATTATTTTTCTCGAACTTAGTCCTGCGGTGTATTTTGTGTTTTAGAAAGTTGGCGCGTCGTGTGTTCGGTAACGGATGAAAAAATATCGTTTGATTCGGGCAAAACAAGATCGTTTGTGTTTGCGTCGAGTTCGCGCTGTTTTTGAGCATCGTCAAAGTTGTTCGGCAGCTTTTTTCGCGGAATTGTAAAAAAGAAAGCGTTTAAAATAAAGCTCAAACCGATGAAAAATGTAACCATACCAAAACTGGCGAGAAAGAGCAGATCGGTATCATTCAGCAAAAAAGCCATTATCTTAAATGCAGAAGCTACACCCAAACCAACTGAAGAAATAATTGTTCCGGTTCGCAATCGTCGCAGACGCTTTTCTTCGGGCGATTCGAGAAACTTTTCGATTTGCGGCAAAACATCTTCGGCAACTTTTGTCAGTTCACGCGCCGATTGTGTTTCCCGAATCTTTGCGGCAACGGCGCGTCCGATTTCATCACGCGCCGAAATCGCCGAAGCCGTAACGCCGTCGTGTTTTTCGATTGCCGAGCGCACAAGCCGCAAATCCGTGCCGCACGCGCGGCAAAATTGGTTTGAATGAAGTTCTTCTAAACCGCAACCCGGACAATACATTTTTGGAAATCTCCTTTAATAATTTTTGAATTAAAAAACTATACGCCGTAAAATTTATTTTGTTCGCGGACGCGGCGCAACTTGTTTATTTCAAAATTTTCTCGATTCGTCCGACCGGATAAAGTCCGATGCGTTTATCGAAAAACGGCGAGAAATTCAGATGTTTGATTTATT
>JBDTSO010000341.1:0-3712 GCA_039931085.1 Acidobacteriota bacterium
CTTGATTGCTGGTTAAAGTCTGCTCGATTTTCATCAAAATTTGGTCGAGATTTTTTTGCTGTTCTACTGACAGATTTTTGCCTTTTGAAGCGGTTTGAAAATTCTTCGCGCTTTCCTGTAATTTGCCGACGGCGTTTTGCAGCGGCGCGAAATTCAAATACGGAACCTCCGTCTTCGGTTTTGGAACAATAAAAGTTTCTTTCGGATTTTGAACATCTTTGAGCATTCCGTTTTCAATCATCTGATTCATCGCGTCGGTTTCTTCGCGCATCGAATCGGTCATTTTCATTATTTCACCCGCATATTGATTTATCGTATCGGCAAAATTCGTAAATTCAAACGGCAGCGTGTCGGCATCGGCAAGGCGCAAAACCGAACGTCCGCAAACTTTGGCGAGCGCAACGCCGTAGGCGAAATCGAAATCGCCGAATTTTGTGTAGTGGTCGAAAGAATCGTAAATCGAATGATAAGAACCGCCGCCGTCTTCGCCGCCGAATCCCATATTTAGCGAAGCAACGCCGAGATGCTGTAAAAACGGCGTGTAATCAGAACCCGAACCGAGCGCGGAAATCCGCAAATCGGCGCGGTTCATCGTTTCTTTTCTTGCGTTTGGCGAACCGTTGACGATTCTGGACGCGCGGAGGCGTTCCCAAACGCTCATTTTAAACTGCGGATCGGGAACGTCTTTGGCGACTTCGTTGATAAATTTTTCGAGCGTGTGCGAACCGCCGATTCCCAAAAATCCGCGCCCGTTTGAATCTGTATTGATATAAACGGCGAGTTTGTTTTTCAGTTCGTCGGCATGTGTTTCAACCCATTCGGTTGAACCGAGAAGTCCCGGTTCTTCGCCGTCCCACGCGGCGTAAACTATCGTTCGTTTCGGTTTCCAACCTGTTTTGGCGAGTTCGCCAAACGCGCGGGCTTCTTCCATTTCCGCAACCAGACCGGAAATCGGATCGTCCGCGCCGTTGACCCAAGCGTCGTGATGATTGCCGCGCATAATCCATTCGTCGGGGCGTTCGCTGCCCGGCATTTTGGCGATGACATCGTAAATCGGTTTGATGTCCCAATTAAATTCAAGTTTCAGATGAACTTTGACAGCATCGTTTCCGCCGAGATGATAGGTTATCGGCAGTGATCCGCGCCAATTTTCCGGCGCAACTGTGCCGCCCATATTTTTCAAAAGCGGCAAAGCGTCGGCGTAAGAAATTGGCAAAACCGGAATTTTCATAATCGTCGGCGCGTCTTTTCTGTTTAATCTTTTCGCGCCTTTGGTCGAGCCGATTCCCGGTGTCAACGGATCGCCGGGAAAAACCGGCATATCGGCAACCGAACCGCGCTGTGCGCCGTTTTCACTGCGATACGCGCCTTTTGGATAAACATCGCCCTGAAAATAACCGTCGTCTTTCGGGTCGGAATAAATCAAACAACCGATTGCGCCGTTTTCCGCCGCGACTTTCGGCTTGATTCCGCGCCACGAACCGCCGTATTTGGCGATGACGATTTTTCCTTTGACATCAATTCCGCGCCGCGCTAATTCTTCATAATCGGCAGGCACACCGTAATTGACAAAAACAAGATCGCCGGTTACGTCGCCGTCCGCTGAATATGCGTTATAAGTCGGCAGTTGTTCACTTTTTTGATTGGAAGTCGCGTCTTCTTTGAGTTCGGGTTCTTCGAGTTTGGCGGTAAATTTCTCCGGCGCGGTCATTTCCAAAAGCCGAGTTTTCGGTGTCGGAAACAAAACGTCAAATTGTTCGATTTTCGTGTCGAAACCCCAAGATTTAAATTGCGCGGCGATAAATTCGGCGTTTTCTTTATCGTAAGGCGAACCGACGTGATGCGGACGCGCTGACAAACGCTTCATCCACGTCCGAAGATTTTCAGCTTTCAGATACGAATCAAATTTTGCTTCTAAAGCCTTTTGCTTCGCCGAGTTTTCAGCCGAAAAACCCATCAAAACCTTGTCGTTAGGCATCGTTTGAGCGAAAACGGAAAATGATAAGAGAAAAACAGTAAAAAAGCGCAGAAATGTTTGACGCATAATTAAAAGCTCCTGAAATTTGAATTGTTAAAATCGAAGTAGATTTATTGTAATGCAAAATACAGAAATTTTCTTTCTTTTTTGTCTAATTATTTCGACGGAGTTTTCGATTTTTGATTATTTGTCTTTTCCAAGTATCTGTCCGGCTTCTTCCGCCGTCATTTGATAGCCCAAAATTTTTGCCGCACGCGATAAAACCGGATCACGATTATTCGCCAAATCCAAAGCGGTCGGAACAATTTTCTCATCCGGCGTTACTCCGACTTTTTCCAATCTCTGTCCGTCTTTCATTATCAAATCGGCAACCGTTACACTGACTCCATAAGGAATTAAAGAGTCTAAACCGAAAGTATGAGTCATCAGAATTGCCTGCATTACTGCGCCTGCCGATTGATCGCCGATGACGGTTCCGCGTTTTTCGAGCTGTACGATTCGGGCAAAAATTTCGGCGGCAGATGCCGAATCGCTGTCAATCAAAACGACGAGTTTTCCGGTGTAAGGTTTTTTAATGTGCGGTTGTATGGAATATGATTTGATTCCGTCGCGCTCGATTACTTTGCCGACTTTGACTTCTTTGTCGAAAAAATTATTGACAAGCTGTTCCAATGAAATGAGATAACCGCCGCCGTTTCCGCGCAAATCAAGAATTAAAGCGTCGCTTTTCTCAACTTTATCCATCATTTTATCAACTTTGATTGTCGTCAGATTAAAACTCGTCATTTTCAAAATTGATAAACCGGGAATTTTGTCATAAACAATTTGGCGACTGTTTTCCGAATAATTTTTCTGATATTCGAGCATCAAATCGCGCGTCGAAGGGATAAAATCGTTATCTCTGATAATTTTTGCCTGCACATCGAGTTTATATTTGTTGCCGCTCGGTTTTATCAGCAAAAGATTGAGCGAAGTCTGCGGACGCAAAATTTGAAAATGGTAACGCAGCATCGAAAATTCCTGACGATTCGGAATATAACCTTCGATCATATAGATTTGATCTCCGGCTCTCACGCCTTTTTTATATGCGTCGCTGTCGTCTTTAATTTCGGTTACAAACGCTTTGCCGTCAATCAAAAGCAGCTTCCAGCCGTAATCAACTTTGACGGTTTTTCTCGGCGGCAGAAAATACAAATGAGAATCATCAAACAATAAACAAAATCGGGCGATCAAATCACTCATTTCGTCGGACGACGCGACATTTTTTATTAAATCGCTCGTTTTTTTATAGTTTTCTTCAATGTCAACTCCGCGCAGTTTTGGATCGTAATATTTTTCCTGAATATCTTTTTTGATGTCTTTCAAAATATTTTGGTGCAGTATGCGTTCCGCCTTTAAATTCTGCGCCGAAGCTGTCGTTGAAAACAAAAGCAGAGTAAAAACCAGCAAAATAAATTTTTTATTCATAAGATTCTGTTCAATTTGATTTTTGGAAGTTGGAAAATTTTAAAATTGCCGTCCGTAAAATAAGAGCAAAAAGAGTTTTTGTTCTTTTTGCTCTTATTTTACCTTATTTCGCGTGTTTTGTGAAGATTTTTCTAAAACCGAAAATATTATAATTGGATTGATTTAGAGAAATAAAATCAGACGATTCTGAGTTGTTTTGCTTCTTTCTCGTCAATTTCTAATTTCATTCGCAAGAGTCCGGTCGAAAAAGTTTTTCCTTGCGCGTCG
>JBDTSO010000342.1:0-3712 GCA_039931085.1 Acidobacteriota bacterium
TGACTATCCCATTTTGCTAAATTCGCGCCCGCATCATATGTCGAGTTTAAGAAATTCATTAACGCTTCCGGCGGATTAACAGCGGTTCGCACGTCTTCATACTTCAAAAAGAACTCGTTCATTTCCGTGCTGTAAAAGGCTTTTTCCGGTTCGATTGATGCAGTTTTAAAACCTTCCGGTTCGGGCGAGGCGTATGAATAAAACGCCGCTTCCGTTCCGTTTCCGCCCGCCCAGAAACCGTGGCTGATGACGGCGTGCGAATAGGCTTCGCGCGTGATCGCGTCCGCGCCCTCGCGCTCCGGCGCAGGCTCGCCGTTGAATCTGGTAACGGCTAAATCAAAACTGCCCCAGAAGAAATGCACGGGGCTGACTTTGCCGATGAATTTGCTGCGAAATTCGCTGAAAATCTTGTCAACCTGAATCAAAGTCCGCCAGAAGCGATTTGCATATTCGGCATCGTAAGAATGATGCGTTTCGTCCTCATCAAACGGAATCGCATTCGGGATTTCGTCGGGCAGACGGCGGATTTCGGGATTGATGCCGAGCGAACCAAGCGTCCGCATCACTTCTGCGTAAAATTGCTTGACCGTCTTTGGCTCTAGGCGAATCTTTTGAGTTGCGCCCGCGCTGGTTTTAATCACCAGACTGTGATCAATCAAATCAAACTCGATTTCAAACAAGCCTTTCTCATACGGCATTGCCGATGTGGTTAAACCGCGCGCCGAAACGTACAGCGGCACGTTCCAAAAGTGATTGACTAAAGGCGTTTGGACGAGCCGGATTTTACCGATGATCTGCGTCCACAAATGCAAAGTGTCTTTGGTCGCTTCCCATTCGGCGAGAATAAGAGGCGGAAATGTTTCCGTGTTTGGTTGAATATTTAGCGCGTCGTAATCGCTCATAACAATAGTTTCTCCTTAAAAAATTTTACTCGAATAATGTAATCATTTTTCTTCCTGCAACACCGGTTCTTTCGACGGCAAAAGATAAAGCAAGGTAAGTCCCAGACACATCGCCAGACCAGTTTTCCAACTCCACCACGCCACGAGAACGGTAAAAGCGTAAATCACGACCGAAGCCGAATATTGCAGCCGGATATGCCGCACAAAAGATTCGTCGAGCCGTCGGTCAATCAGGCGGTAATTGCGGCTCGCATAGAGCCACATCAAACAGAAACTAAAAGCGGGCAGCAGCAACCCGAAAGCGTAAAACATGACGGCGGTGCGCTCTTCGCCCGCAATTTCGATGTAGTCGCTGATGACGGCAGTCGGAAACGGCAAAAACGAAATGCACATCAAAAAGAAAATATTCAGCAAATTGAAAACGTGGTTCGTTCCCGTATAAAAGCGAAAAATATAATGATGATTGATCCAGTAAATGCCGATCATCAAAAAGCTGACGAAATACGCCAGATAAGAAGCCCATTGTGCGGTGAGAGCCGAGGCGAGCGATTCTCCGGCAGCGACATCTATATGCGGCACCTTGATTTCTAAAATCAGCAAGGTTATGGCAATCGCAAAAACGCCGTCGCTAAAGGCTTCGAGCCTCTGTGTTGAAATGGATGTAATAAAGGAATGTGAATTTTCTTCAGCCATTTTACTCCATAAACATCTGGTCGGCATAACAATATCGCCAATCCTCGCCCGGCTGAAACGACCGGACAATCGGATGAGTTGTTTGGTGAAAATGCTTTGTCGCGTGCGTGTTGCGCGACGAGTCGCAGCAGCCGACGTGACCGCACGATAAACACTCGCGCAAATGAACCCAGGTGTCACCCGTTTCCAGACATTCTTTGCAGCCGTCGCCGCTCGGCGTGACTTTTTTTATTTGATCTAAATGTTCACAAACTTGTTGCTGCTGTTCCATAATTTAAAAATCTCCTTAAAATTATTTTGATAATTATCCGCTTCGGTTTAATACTCGAACTTGCGGATTTTGGCTTTAACGAACCGAGATTGCGCTTTAGTTGACTAATTTCCAATTTAATCCGTTCCCTTACCCGCGCTTCTCAAAGCCGTCGCGGATAACTTTTATCTCCGCATAGTCTATGAATTTCCGTCAACTTTCGATTCGAGCCGCAGGCTGATCAGAGCGTTTTGATCGTCGGTGATTTCAAGCGCGTCTTCGCTGCCATCCGTGTCGAGTTGAACGCCGATGCCGCGCACGTTGGTAATCGTGTCGTGTTTTTTATGAGCGGTTTTGTCGCCGCGCTCAATGCGGACTATGACGATGTTTTTTGCGTTTCCGTCGGTTTCCAATCTGACATCTTCCAGATGCGCTTCGATACCTTCTTCCTCTATCGCGCCGTCCGCCCGAAAAACGTCAAAACGCGCCCGCCGATTGTTGTTGCGGTCAGCAAATTCACGCAAAAATGTTTCCCACTTATCAGGCGCAATCGTCTTGCGCGGCTCTTTCGGTTCATTGATACCGTTCATAATTTTTCTCCTTTTTTGTGCCGGGAACAAATACGAAATTTCACTAAAATAATAATCTTTCAGCCGTCCCGACTAAATCAAAACAACTAGTTTCCCCGTTGCTTTGTTTGATTCCATATAGCGGTGCGCTTCGACAATTTCGTCGAGAGCGAATGTTCGGTCAATCTTGATTTGATTTTTGCCGCTTGCCACGCCGTCCACAAATTTCTGTAAAAGTTCGCCGGATAAATCTTTCGCTTCGCCGGTGTAAACCGTGAGGCGAACGGTATGCGGAATGTCTCCCATCGGCGAAAATTCTTTGAGGGTCCAGGAGTTTCCTAAAATTCCCGTCATACAAACGATTCCGCCCGGAGCGGCGCATTTGAGCGAATCAAGCAAAGTTGTTGCTCCGACAAGTTCGAGAATGCGGTCAACTCCGTTTGGAAAAATTTCACGCACTTTTTTCGCAATCGAACCTTCATCAATCACGACTTCATCGATGCCGTGTTTCTTTAAGATTTCGATTTTGTTCGGATTGCGGGTGGTGGAAACGACTTTCAAATCCATATTTTTAGCGATGCTCGCCGCCGCCAGACCAATTGAAGACGTTCCGCCGCGAATCAATAAGGATTGTCCCGCCTTTACTTCCAAACCCGCCGTCAGAGAGCCATACGCGGTTTGAAACATTTCGGGAATCGCACCGAGAGTTTTCCAATCCAAATCGGTTTCAATCGGAAAGACGATTTTTTGCGGAACGCTGGTATATTCGGCATAACTGCCGTCAAAATCGCGTCCCATTCCGCCCATTATCGCCGCGACTTTTTGCCCTTTCTTAAAATTTGTCCCGCCCGCATCCTCGATGATTCCGACGCATTCGATGCCCGGCACGCGGGGAAATTTTACATCGGGCGAATGACCCTGCCGGGTGAACATTTCCGAACGGTTCAATCCAAAGGCTTTAACCCCGATCAAAACCCAGCCCGCTTTGGGTTCGGGCATCGGAACTTCTTCAACCTTCAAAACTTCCGGCGTTCCTGTTTCTCTGATGACCACTGCTTTCATAGCTTTCTCCGTGTTTTACTGCGGCTTTTAACGCAGTCAAAAGATTGATGAACAACAAACGAATAGAACTCGGAGTTTATGATTATTGTCCATCCATTAATTTTGCGTTGAACTGTCATTTCCCGGCATCCGGCGGATTGCTCGTTGCAAAAAGATAACGGTGAATCTTCCAATCGTCGTTTTCCCTATGAAAAATAAACAACTCGTTGTTCGCTTCCTTCACTTTGGTATCGTTT
>JBDTSO010000343.1:0-3703 GCA_039931085.1 Acidobacteriota bacterium
GTTAAAAATCTGCTCCTTAATTTTTTTAAAATGCAGGATGCTTTCCTGAGAGCGTTCCCAATCGCTGCCCGGATTCGCCTTGTTTTTGTAACACCAAACCAGCCATTTGCACGATTTGAAAAACTTCATTGAAGGATGTTTCAAATCTGCCGGAATCTCGGAATAGCCGCAAATATAAAGCGTTCCCGTCGCGGTCAAACTTCGCGCAGCCTGTTCGATCCAGCGCATTGATCATTCAATATAATTTTTCCTGACTTTCAAATTTATCCCAATCGGCTTTGTAGATGTTGTAAGGCGGGTCAGCAAATATCAAATCAACACTTCCCGATTCAATTGTTTTCAGCCATTCAAAGCTATCGTGCTGATACAAACTTCCGCTAGAATTTTGATATATTACTCCGACAGATTTTTTATCATTTGGAATATTACGTTTCGTTAACATTTTAAGAGATTCTTTTTTTCGACAATTCTGAGCATAATTTTCAACGTTTCATAAAATTTTGACCTAACACTTTTACAAAAGCAATCTTATTTCCGAAACATCGCCAGCATTCGATTTGTTACAAGAAATCCGCCTGCGATATTTATTGTTGCAATTAGAACGGCGATTGCGCCTAAAATAGTTGTCAGGTTGGAATTCATGCCTGTTAATTGGAGCATTCCGCCGACGAGGATGATGCCGCTGATGGCGTTGGTAACGCTCATTAAGGGCGTGTGCAGGGCGGGTTTGACGCTCCAGACGACTTGCCAGCCGACGAAGCAGGCGAGCATAAAGACCGTGAAATGCGAGAGCGTCGAAGCCGGCGCGACGAGTCCGATGCCGACGAGCGCGATTCCGGCGAAAATCAGCCATAAAGGATTCGTGTTGCCTTCCGCTTCGTGTCCGTGCACGGATTTGACGGCAGTTGCGGTTGAAACGGGTGGCGCGGGTTTTGATGCAACGCCGGGTTCGGGCGCGGGCGGCGGTGTCGGCGGCGGATAGGTGATTTTGCCGTCGTCGGTAACGAGTGCGCCGCGAATCACTTCGTTATCGTAATCAACTTTCAGTTCGCCAGTTTCCTTGTCGAGCATTTCTTCGACGAGGGCAACGACGGTCGAGCTGTAAAGCTGGCTCGAAAGGCTTGCCATACGGCTCGGCAGATCGGTGTAGCCGATGATCGAAACGCCTTTGTATGTAACGACTTTGCCGGGTTCGGTCATCGCGCAGTTGCCGCCTTGTTCCGCCGCGAGATCAACGATCACCGAGCCGGGTTTCATACTCTCGACCATTCCTTTCGTAATCAATTTCGGCGCGGGTTTGCCGGGAATCAGCGCGGTCGTGATGATGATGTCAACTTCCATCGCCTGTTTTGCGAAAAGTTCCATTTCCATTTCGAGAAACCTGTCGGACATCTGTTTCGCGTAACCGCCTTTGCCTTCGCCTTCTTCCTCGATGTGAATTTCGAGAAAATCCGCGCCCATACTTTTGACCTGATCCTGCGTCGCCGAACGCGGATCGAACGCGCGGACGATTGCGCCCAAAGATTTCGCCGTGCCGATTGCCGAAAGTCCCGCCACGCCCACGCCGATGACTAAAACTTTTGCCGGATCAACTCGTCCGGCGGCGGTAATTTGTCCGCCGAAAAATCTCGAAAAATGATTGGCGGCTTCGATCACGGCGCGGTAACCGGCGATATTTGCCATCGCGCTCAGTGTGTCCATTTTCTGCGCTCTGGTAATGCGCGGCACGGAATCCATCGAAAAAGCGGTTGCGTTTCTTTTCGCCAGACGATTCAGTAATTCCTTGTTTTGCGCCGCCCACAAAAAACCGATCAGCGTTCCGCCTTCGCGTAAAAGATCAACTTCGTGAACGCCGAGGATTAGATTTTCTTCCGGCGGACGCACTTTTAGAATGACATCCGATTGCGCCCAAAGTTCTTTTGTATCTTCAATAATAATCGCGCCCGCTTCTTTATAAGTGCTGTCAAAACAATCAATATCGCGTCCCGCACCGGATTCGACCGCAACTTCAAAACCGAGTTTCTTCAACCGCATCACCGTTTGCGGAGTCGCCGCCACGCGCCGCTCTGAAGGATGAATTTCTTTTGGAATTCCTATTCTAATCATATATTTTGACTTGTCGCCTTTAACTGAAATTTTACCGAAAAATTCTTTCGCTTCGTCTTTCTTGTTGACCTAATCTTTTCAAAGCAAAAAAATGTATCATAAAGTATGAGAGATTTTGAAATGAGAATGACATTTTTATCGGCAATTTTCAATCTGCCGGTTTTTATGATTTGATGTTTGATGAAATGAGTGCGAAATTTGAGAATTATAAGAATTTGTGTCAAATGCTTTTTTCCAATGGAACAACAAACAGAACAATTAAGTTTTGATTTCGACAAAGTGCAGCCGCACATTGTTCGGGACACGCGCGACACAATTAAACTCGAACTCGGCGAATTTGCCGGACCGCTCGATTTGCTGCTTTATTTGATAAAACAGGAACGCGCCGATATTTTTGACATTCCGATTGCGCGGATTACGAATGCTTATCTGCAATATATTCGGCTGATTGAAAAACTCGACATCGCGCTGGCGGCGGATTTTCTCGTGATGGCGGCAACTCTAATCGAAATAAAATCGAAAATGCTTCTACCGCGCGAAATTTTCGGCGAAGCGGAAGAAGAAATTGAAGACCCGCGCCGGGAACTTGTTGACAGACTACTCGAACATCAAAAATTTCAAAACGCCGCGCAGATGCTTCACGCGCGTTCAACCGTCGAACAAGCCGTTTTTCCGCGCGGACAAATCGAATCTGACGAAAATAACGCCGAAATCAATGCGACGGTTTTTGATTTGTTAAATGTTTTTCAAAAAATTCTTGCCCGCCATAAAGAAGAAATAAAAATGGAAATCAAACGCGAAGAAATGAGTTTGTCTGATATGATAAAAAATCTGAAAAGGCGCGTTTTCCAAGCGAAAGAATTATATTTGAGCGCGTTTTTCGGTGAAATGCAGAATAAACAGGAACTCGTTCTGGCGTTCATCGCCGTTCTGGAAATCGTCCGCACCGAAAGCGTTAAACTTTTGCAGGAAAATGTTTTCGGCGATATTATTTTGAGAAAAGTCTAGTTTTTTATGCCCGAAGCAGTTTTGGAAATTGAAGAAAAACAGACGCACGGCATCGCCGAATTGGTTGCAATCGTCGAAGCTCTGATATTTGTAGCGGACGAACCGATTTCGGTGAAAGTTTTGGCAGAAGTTTTAGCAGAAGAAAAAGAAACAATTTATAGCGCAATTGAAGAATTAAAAAGTGAATTTGACCGACGCGAAGGCGGTTTGCAACTTAGAGAAATCGCTGGCGGCTGGCAAATTTCGACGCGCACTGAATTTCACGAAGAAATTCGCAGATTTTTGAAAACGCGCCCGAACGCCAAACTTTCGCTTGCCGCGCTCGAAACTTTGGCGGTCATCGCTTATAAACAACCGGCAACAATTCCCGAAATTCTGGAAATTCGCGGCGTACAGTCGGCTTCGGCGATAAAAACTCTGCTTGATAAACGTTTAATTGTCGCCAAAGGTCGCAAAGAAACTGTCGGCAGACCAATGCTTTACGGAACGTCGAAGGAATTTTTGATTCAATTCGGTTTGAAAGATTTGACCGAGTTGCCGTCAATCGAAGATTTTGAAGATTTGGCTGGCGGAATTTGAAATGCAGAAG
>JBDTSO010000344.1:0-3668 GCA_039931085.1 Acidobacteriota bacterium
CCCGATTCGTAGCGCATTTTGGAATAGACGTTATCGCCTTCGATCATCGCAAACGCTTCCTTCAAACCGCCAACGCCGGTGTCGGAAGCGTCCATAATTTCCATTTTCCAGCCTTGTCTTTCGGCATAACGCGCATACATTCTTAAAATCTCGGCGGCAAAAAGAGTCGCTTCATCGCCGCCGGTTCCGGCGCGAATTTCCAAAATCACATTCTTTTCATCGTTCGGGTCTTTCGGAATCAGCAAAAATTTTAACTTTTCATTAGCTTTTTCGAGATTTTCTTCGAGTTCGGCAACTTCGAGTTCGGCGAGTTCGCGCATTTCTTCGTCGTTGGAATTTTCGAGAATCTCATTCGCGCCTTCGAGTTCTTCCGTCATTCGCTTGACTTCACGATATTCAGCGACAATTTCGCCCAGTGCGCTGTGCTGTTTCATCAGCTTCGTATAGGCGGAAATGTCCGAAGTAATATCCGGCTGAGAAATCTGCGCGGTGATTTCTTCGTAATTCTTTTCGATTTGGGCAAGTTTTTCCAACATAAAAATTATTCTTCTATTTGCGACAGTTTACCGAAAACTTTTTCGAGCGGAAGCCGAAAATTCGGTATCACGCCTTCACCTTCGAGAATGTCGTTTTCGTTCAATAAAGATACGGTATCGTTAGGACGATGAACAAAGATTTTGCGTCGTTTCGGGTCAACAATCCAAACCAGTTTCGTGCCGCCGTTAAAATATTTTTCAATTTTGTCTTGAATTTCATCATAAGTATTAGACGGCGAAATGACTTCAACAGCTAAGTCAGGCGCAACAGGAAAAAAGTTTATCGGAATACCGAAAACATCAATTTTATCTTGTTGAATGAATGCAATATCCGCTCCGCGCACAGTGTCTGGATTTAACCGAAAACCTGTTTCGGCGGCACAGGTTTCGCCTAAATCATTTTCAATTACGAAAACTGTCAAATAAGTAGTCAGTCGGCTCGTGACAACTCCGTGCAAAGCTCCTGTCGGCATTTGATTTCTTTCCTTGAAAAAGTTTTTTGGTGAAGTATTTCTGGGAACAACAATGCCGTCAACTAATTCAAAGCCTCTGGCATAAATCGAATCGGCAAATTCATCCGCCGTCATTCTAATTCCTTCGGAAACTTGTTCTAAAACTGCATTCATAACTTTCTCCAACAAATTTAAACGACAACTTCCAATTCCCGATTAATCGCCGGAACGTCTTCGACATCTTCCGGCTCGAATTTCAGCGATTCTTTTAACGCTTTGATGGCGACTTCCAGTTGCGAATCGTCCGGCTCCTGCGTCGTGATATTTTGCAGCCACAAACCCGGCATCGTCATAAATTTGAAGATTGCGCTCGATTCTTTTTTTGCGGCATAGCGAATAATTTCATACGAAAGACCGGCGACAAGCGGCATTAAAACGATTCGCACCAACAAGTTAAGCCACATCGCATCAAATTTGACAACCGAAAATAAAACAATCGCTACGAGCATTACGACCATCAAAAACGAAGTTCCGCAACGCGGATGCTGACGTTTTTGGATCGTGGCGTTATCCGGCGTTAAATCCAAACCTTTTTCCCAAGTGAAAACCGTTTTATGTTCCGCACCGTGAAACTCAAATACGCGGCGAATGTCTTTCAAATAAGACATCGTAAAAATCATCACGACGAAAAACGCCATTCTGATTAAACCGTCAATCAAGTTAAAAGCAATCCACGAATCTGGTTTTATTTCCCAAATATACGCTTTGAATGTTTGCCAATAAGTCAGATTTGCCACGACTTCCGGCGCGGTCGCCCAGCCGAGCGCAATAAATAAAATGTTCGTCAAAATCAGCGGCGCGACGATAAACAGCAGAACATTGAAAAACAGTGCGAAAACAATCGAACCGACTGCACCGGCGGCTTGCGCGGGTTTTTTCGCTTTCGATTTTTCGGGCATCGTCAATTTCGCGGGCGATTTCGTAAAATTCTCATCGGTCGTGCCGTCGGCTAAAACCATTTCCGGCGCAAACTCGAACGCTTTTTCCATTGCTTCTTCGGCTTCCATATCGTCGTGTGCGACGCTCGCCGAAAAATTCAAGGCTTTAATGCCCAACGCCATTGACTGAATCAAAGTCGCGCCGCCGCGCAAAACCGGAATGTCGAGCCATTTATGTTTGTCACTCCATTTCGGAAGCGATTCCGCCGTATGCACAATCGAACCGTCTTTTTTACGCACGGCAATCGCATACGCGCTCGGCGTTCGCATCATCACGCCTTCCATCACGGCTTGACCGCCGACAATCAAATCTTTTTGAAGGCTCATTACGAGATTCAAAAATGTAATTTTTCGCTGACTGTTTTTCTTTTTCATAGTATTTTTTTGATTAAACCTCTTTATTTAAAGATGCCTAATCAATCGAAAATCGAAAATAAAAAATAACGCCGATTTTTTCCTTTAAAAGTTCGTTCCGGTTTTATTTTACACCAAGAGCGAACCGCGCTGGAAAAGCATCGGCGTTATTTGTAGATGGCTAGTGTCTGTTTGAAAATAAATTCACGATAAATTTATTTTTCACCTTCGACTTCGGCAGTTGCAGTTGCCGCCGCGCCGCTGCGGGCATAACGCTTGTTGAAGCGGTCAACACGACCCGCCGTATCAACAAGTTTTTGTTTGCCGGTAAAAAACGGATGACACTCGGAACAGATTTCGATATTCAAATCTTCGCCCGTCGAGCGTGTTTGGAATGTATTCCCGCAAGCGCAGGTAACTGTAATGTCTTCGTATTTCGGATGTATTTCAGGTTTCATTGTTCTAATGGTCTCCTATATTTTGAAAATGCGCTTACTCAAGCGCAAACTGTAATAATAAGCGTCTATCAGATGAAAGGTCAAGCCGAATGGTTTGCCATTCTGAAATATGTCAATAAAAGCTAATTTTTAATTGCTTTTATTAAATCTAATTGGCTTTCAATCCAATCAATACTTATTTCTTTGTTCCAATGTGATTTATTTCCTATGAATCTTACCCAATTGTCAAAATGTTTTTGAAGATTAGTTGTTCCGTTTACTTTGTCAAGATATGCGACAGCTTCCATAACCTGTGTTTGGTCAAACCACAAATCAGGTTTTGTCAGATAGTAATCAAGATAAATATTCAAATATTCAACACACTTGGGCGTATTAAAGAATGCAAGTATAAAAGCATAAACTTGTCCGGCATAACAAACTTCGCTTTTTAATAAATGAACTCCAATTATGTCAATTAAATCCGAATAATTTTTGATGGCTGCAAAAAATGCTCCTGTTTGTCTGGTACGCCAATTAAAATCGCCAAGTAATTTAAGAGCTATTTCCTTCGTTATTTCATCTACAATTTCTCTGAAAGTTGCAATTACCTGATCGTTATTCACCCCGATCAACATATAGTAACGAATAACCCAAGTTTTAATAAAGTCTTCTGACAATTCAAAATCGTTATTAAATGAAAGTAAATCGGCAAATAAAGAGGTATGTCTGACAGTTGCGCCGGCAGAATGTAATTTTATTTGTTCGTCAATATTTTTCATTTGAGTAAATTATCCAATTTCTGCTCTTTTATCCCATAAAAATCTTTAATTGAGTTTATCTGCACGTCGAATTTTGCCGCGTCAATAATTTTGTCGTGTTTCGTTCCGACAA
>JBDTSO010000345.1:0-3653 GCA_039931085.1 Acidobacteriota bacterium
TCAACTCAAACGAGAGATGCAACTTAAAAGCATTCTTCGCCTTCCGATATTCACTAAAACAAAACTATTATATTTCAGTTCAATTTCGGATGTGCCGCAACAAATTTTAATAAATTTTCGATGTAGGAAGGAAATGCCGGACACGCGACATTGTGTGAGGAAAGCAGTTCTTTCCCCACGCTCGTATCGTAAGTCTGCGGCACAAAAAAATAAGGCACGGACGGGAAGGGCAACCCGGAAATAGCCGGCGAAAACGGCAGCATCAGCGATTTTTCAACTAACTGCGCGGGCGGTTTAATGATTGATTGTTTATTAGTCAACGCTTTGGCAATCTCGTCAAAAAGTTGTTCTGTGGTCAGCGGATTCGGATCGGCAAGCGCGATTGTTTTGCCGACGGCATTTTTGTCTTTCGCCAAAGCTGCAATGCCTTCGACGACAAAATCAACCGGCACGAGATTCAGTTTCACCGCCGAGTTTCCGACGTTGACAAAACGCAGCAGATTCGGAGCTATTCGCAAATAATTTATCAGTGAATAAATCCCGTCGTACTTCGCCGTTTCGCCCGTTTCCGAATCGCCGACAACTACCGATGGACGGAAAATTGTTACAGGATAATTTTTCTTTAATTTTTCAACTTCTAATTCGGCAAGATATTTTGTTTCTTCATAAAAGTTGCGAAAACCCGCATCGTGTTCGAGTTCGGTTTCATAAATTTCGCCCGTCCGTTTTCCCGCCACATAACAGGTCGAAATATAATTGTAACGGCGCAGATTCGGTAGAATTTTGATAAGTTCATTGACGTTGCGGGTTCCTTCGACGTTCACCTGATGTGCGATTTTTTTTCTAACTCCCAAGTCATAAATGGCGGCAAGGTGATAAACATCGGTTGAATTTTCAAACACTTCTTTGTAGTCGGCATTGGACATTCCGAGTTTTTCAAATCTGATGTCGCCTTCGATAATTTTAAAGTTATCCGCCGAAGTACTAGTGTTTCGGGCGATTTCCTCGATCAATTTCTCCGCTTTTTCAATCGTATTTTTCTCCGCGAGGAGAAGGAATCGCGTGTCAGGTTTCGCCAAACGCTCGACCAATCTGGCGGCGATGAAACCCGGAAAGCCGGTCAGGAAAATTGTTTCGCTAAAATTCATAATTTGTCTTAAAACTATCTGAAAATGCCAAAAATAATTATATTACCTTTTTAAGGGCGACGGCATATATCTTGAAATATAATCTTAATGCAAAAATATTCTACGTTTGTAAGTATTTTCCCCCGCTTTTACTTCGTGCGGATTTCTGCATTATGCCGCAAGTCTTCCGATGCAAAAATCACATTTTTATTTGGCTTGTCATCAACTTTTAATTGAAAAACATCAGGGCGCGAATAATGACCGTCGGTGTCTAAAAGCAGATGACCCTGTTTGACAAGATCGAGTTCTAATTCTCCATAAATTGTATTGGAATCATCAAAAACAGGTTCGACGATATAACTTGCGTCGGGCGCAATAATTGCGCTTCCACCGCGCTGAAGCAAATCTTTTTCCATCGAATCGAGCAAGTCGAAAACTTCTTCATCGCCGTTTCCAAGCGATTTAAAACCTTCCAAAACGTCGCTTTTCGACACGACACAGCCGGAAGTTAAAACAAAACACTGACCTTCAAAAGCGTAATGACGGCTAGCGATTTGGTGCCTTTCGTGAACTGTCGGAAATTGCGCTGTGTGAATAATTTCGCCTTTCGCGTGCATTGCCGCCCGCGCCAGCGGCATCCAGTGTTCCCAGCAAATCAGACCGCCCAAAACTCCGAAAGGCGTTTCCAAAACACTCAAAGTGCTGCCGTCGCCAACGCCCCAAACGAGTCTTTCCGTATAAGTTGGCGTAAGTTTGCGATGGATTTTATAATCGCCGTCCGGCTGAAAATAAACCGTTGTATTATAAAGCGTTCCGCCGTTTCGTTCGTGAACGCCGACGATTAAATACAGCGCATTTTGTTTGACGATCTTTTGCAGACGCGCAAAATCTTCACCCGGAATTTGCAGAGAATTTTCCGTCAAATATTGATAAAGACGTTTTGCCGGAGCGAAATCCCAAAGCGCGGCTTTCGGTGCTTCGTCGAGCCAAATCGGATAACCGGCGAGCCAAGTTTCGGGAAACACGACGATTTTCGCACCTTCCTTCGCGCATTCTTCCGCAATAACTTCGATTTTCGCCAAAGTCTTCGGAAGATTCAAAAAGACAGGCGGCTGTTGAACGAGCGCGACTTTTACATTCTTTTCAGTCATTTCATCTTCAATTTACTCAAATCAATCGTTGACTGGCAAATCAAAAAAAGCGTAAATGCCGCAATTGCTGAAATTCCGTCGCTGCCAAAACTTTTTACAAACAAACCGAAATTATGTTAAGGTTTCGTCGTAACGAAAATTATCAGCATTTGTTTAAGATTTTAGATAAATGTGCTTTAAGATGAAAACCAAAAAAGAGAAAAGTCAGGAATCGGACGAAGCGGCGGCTGTTCAAAATACAAAAATTGTCCCGGCAGCAAAATCCGTTTCAGAAGAAGATTTTTCGAGCGAATTAAATGAACCGCGCTGGTCTGTCGTCAGTTTTGAAAAACTCGAAGCGAAAAATTTGACTTACGACGAAGCCGCCCGAAAATTAAAAAAGTTCGCCGCAAAAAAAAATTCCGGGCTGTGCATTATAACTGACGAAGCCGCCGCGAGAATCTGAACAACGGTGAATGATATGTATTGAGTGATGAATTTAGGATTTTTTAACTCACCACATATCATTCACCGTTCACAACTAAAACTATTTTTCCAAAACTTTCATTCGATTCAAGACGTTCGTGTGCCTGTCGAACGTCTTCAAACTTGAATATTTTATCTACATTTGGTTTGACCAATCCGTCTGCCAGCAAAGGCACGACATTTTCGACAAAAGCGCGCGTCGCTTCGGCTTTTTCTGCATCGGAACGCGAACGTAAAACCGTTCCGAAAATTTTTGCGCGTTTTGCCAAAGCCATTCCGAGATTGAATTCCGCATTTCGTCCGCTCACCAAGCCGACCAAAATCAACCTGCCTTTGAGCGCAAGACTTTCTAAATTTGCTTCAAAATAACTCGCGCCAACTAAATCCAAAATTACGTCAACGCCTTTGCCGTCTGTTTCGGCTCGAATCAATTCGGCAAAATATTTGGGATGCTCACTCGCGGTTTTATCCGCCAAAATTCCGTGATGAAGCCCGAAACTTCTGCATTTTTCGAGTTTGTCCAACGTGCGCGAAGTGCCGATGGTTTCAATTATTTTCGCACTTGCCAATTGCAGCGCAGCCAAACCAACGCCCGAACCGACGGCGTGAATCAAAAGCGTTTCGCCTTTTTGCAAATTTCCCTGTGTAAAAATCGCGTCATTGGCAGTGATAAACGCTTCGGGAATCGCTGCGGCTTCCGTGAAACTTAAATTAGCGGGAATTTTGGCGAGCAAAGATTCTTCCGTCAAAAGAAATTCCGCTTGTGCGCCGCCTGACGTGATGCCGAAAACTCTATCGCCGACTTCCAAATCATTGACGCTTTCGCCGATTTCCGCGACTTCGCCCGCAAATTCTAAACCCAAAATTCGTTCCGGCGAATTTTTCGGTGCGGGATAGAGTCCTTCGCGCT
>JBDTSO010000346.1:0-3644 GCA_039931085.1 Acidobacteriota bacterium
TTGGAGGATATAATTTAATGAAAACCATTTACAGAGTTTTAGTGTTTGGACTTTTAACAATGGCTTTAACCGCCGTTACCGCAACATCGCTTTTTGCTCAAGACGATCCGTGTACAAACGTCGAAGCAAAACAAGCCGTCTATAAAAAATTTACTGACAATTTCGCCAGTAAAGTTCTCGCTCAAAGAAAAACCGCCGTTGAAGCTGGCAAAGAATACGTTGAAAAATACGGAAATTGTCCTGACGATAAGGAAATTGTCGCTTATCTCAACAAAAATGTTCCGGTAATTGAAAAAGGTATTGCTGGCGAAGAGGCAAATAAAGTGGTTGAAGATCGTTATAACCGCTTTAATACAGCTATAAAAGCTAAAAACACAGCCGATATTTATTCGGTCGGAAAAGAAATTCTCGCAACCGATCCTAATTTAGTTGACGTAATGCTCGTGCTGGCGACTGCCGGTTATGATCAGGCATCTGCCAAAACGCCGGATGATAAATATAATAATGAAGTAATAAATTACGCGACAATGGCTGTTCAAAAAATTGAAAGCGGTGCGAAATCAGTAACCGGCGATTACGGAGTTTTAACATACGCCTATAAAGATAAGGACAATGCTGTCGGTTGGATGAATTATATCATCGGATATATTGATTATTACCGGATGAGCAAAAAGACCGAAGGGCTTACATATTTTTATAAAGCCTCGCAAGCGAGTTCAACCACAAAAACCAATCCGTTTCTCTATCAAACTATCGGTTTATACTACCGCGGCGAAGTTGTTCGGCTTGGCGAAGACATTGCTGCCAAACTTAAAGCCAACAACAATCAGGCAAATGATGAAATAAAGAGTTTGATTGCAATGCAAAAAGGTTACGCCGACCGCGCGATTGATGCGTATGCCAGAGCATATAAATTATCCGACGCTTCGAATAAACAATACAAAGACGGGCTTTACGAAAGTGTAAAAGAAATTTATACACTTCGTTTTGAAGGTAAGACCGATGGTGTTGATGCTTACATTGCCAATCTAACTAGCAAACCATTGCCTGATCCGGCATCGAAAGTCGAGCCGGTTGTTGAAGAAGACGCAGCAACGGCGACAAATTCCGTTCCGGCGGCAACAAATACCGCTCCGGCAGCAACACCGTCTAAAACTCCGGCTTCAAACACAACTAAGCCGCCGACAACAACGACTAAAACTCCGGCTCCAAGCACAACCAAACCGGCAGCGACACCGGACAGCAAAAAACCGCCGGTTACGCCGATGAGTTCAACGACTACCAAAGAGACGCCGACGAAAGTTACTGTTACCAAAGATAATACTTCGGCTAAAAAACCTGCGCCAAAGAAAAAAGGCACACGCTAATTTTTTTTGACGGCAACCCTAAAAACCACCGAGTCGGGCGCAAAATATCCTGCGTCCGACTTTATTTTTTGAGCTGAAATTCTTAAAATGGGCGTTCTATGGCTGAAAATTTATCAATTTTAGAACAACTGCTCGGTTACAAATTCCAAAATCGCGCGTTGCTCGAACGCGCCGTTACTCATCGTTCATGGGCTTACGAAAAAGTATTGGACAGCGATGAGGAAAAAATACGCAGTCTGCAAAATGAAGCTCTGGAATTTGTCGGCGATTCGGTGCTTGGTTTGGCAATCGCCGAACAATTGTATATTCGCCATCCGAAATTCAGCGAAGGCGATTTGACGCTGATGAAGCATCGTCTTGTCAGTATGGGAACACTAGCGAAAATCTCTGAAAATCTCGGTATCGGCAGATTTATGCGCGTCGGACGCGGCGAAGAAAAAACCGGCGGCAGACGCAAACAGGCTCTTTTGTCGGACACCTTGGAAGCGATTATTGCCGCGATTTTCTTTGACAGCGGTTATATTTCAGCCCGCGCCTTCGTCAGCCGCATCTTTGCCGACGATCTTCGGGAAGCGACTCCGAGAACTTCGATTGATTACAAAACGCTGCTTCAGGAAACACTTCAGGCGGAAAAACTAAACGCACCGACTTATACGGTTATAAAAACGGAAGGTCCGGCACACGAAAGAAACTTTGTCGTCGAAGCCGTTTGGGAAACCGGAAAAGTCACGGGCAAAGGAACTTCAATAAAACAAGCCGAAATGCAGGCGGCTAGCCTGGCTTTGAAAAAATTAAACAAAGGCAGGGCAAAAAGCGTAAAAAAGAATTAAAATTCATACTGTCTGATTAGAAAGATATTTGACGCTTGCAATTAAGCCTTTTGAAATATGAATAATAACGAAAAAGAAGTAAATCAAACCGCCGAAAAAAAACCGCTCGGACCGCCGAAAAGCGTTTTCCGCGAATATTTTGAATCGTTTGTCGTAACATTGATAATGGCGATTTTCGGAATGACATTTATTTTGCAAGCCGTAACCGTTCCGACGGGTTCAATGCAGAATACGATTTTAATCGGCGATTATTTGCTGGTCAACAAATTCATCTTCGCGCCCGGCGGCAATCCCTTGCCATTTCTGCCGCAGCGCGATATTCAGCGCGGCGACATCATTGTTTTCAAATTTCCCGGCTATCCCGAATCGCTTCACAAATCCAGATTGGAAAAAGAACAAGCCGGAACTCCGTATCAAATAAATTTCGTTAAAAGGGTAATCGGACTTCCGGGCGATAAAATCGAAGTTCGCGCCAACGATGTTTATATCAACGACCGGATTTTGTCTGAACATCGTGTTATCGGCGATTCAAAATCGAGGGATGCCGCGCTGACAACCAAAGAATTTGAGCCTAAAAAACCCGACCAAAATTATATTGTCTATTATTCGGAAGACGCAGTTTTGCATCCGACCGAAGACCGCGAATATGACTTCGCCGCCGCCGGAAAACCGTATATTGTTCCCGAAAACAGTTATTTCGTGATGGGCGACAGCCGCAATCAAAGTTTGGACAGCCGCTATTGGGGCGTTGTCAGCCGCGATTTAATCATCGGACGCGCAATGTTTGTTTATTGGTCGTGCGACAGAAGCGCATCCGACGACGGTATGCTCGGCTGTATCACAAATCCGCGCCTCGACCGCATCGGCAAAATGATTAAATGAATTTGTCCTTTATCCTTCGTTCTTTGTCCGTTGTTTTTTTAATTCAAACATTGAAAGAATTTGCAAAAGACTATGGACAACAGACAAAAAACAGAGGACAAATGATTAGATTTAATGAAGAAGTCGCTGACGCTTTACAATCTAAAAAGCCGATTGTCGCGTTAGAATCAACGGTTATCGCTCACGGATTGCCGTTTCCACAAAATCTTGAAACCGCACAAAAATTAGAAGATATTGTTCGTGAAAATGGTGCGATTCCGGCAACAATTGCCGTTTTCGACGGTGAATTTTGCGTCGGTCTGGACGAAAATCAGATTGAACGACTCGCCACCGATAAAAATATTCGCAAAATCTCGCGCCGCGATTTACCGATTGCCGTCGGCAAAAAATTAAACTGTGCGACAACTGTTGCAACAACGAGTTTTATCGCATACAAAGTCGGAATAAAAGTTTTTGCAACGGGCGGAATCGGCGGCGTTCATCGCGGATTTTCGCACGACGTTTCGGCGGATTTGCCGGAACTTGCACAAACTCCGATTATCGTCGTTTGTTCGGGCGCGAAAAT
>JBDTSO010000347.1:0-3643 GCA_039931085.1 Acidobacteriota bacterium
ATCATCAGAAAGTTTATCGCCATTCCCGAAACGACTTGATCGGCTTGAAATTTTATACACGCGACGGCGTAAACATAAGCCAGAAATCCGCCCGCTACCATTCCGGCGAGTAATCCGAGATACGGGTTTCCCGCTTCGTAAGTAATCACCGCGCCGGTGAACGCACCGGCGAGCATCAAACCTTCGAGCGCGATATTGATCACGCCGGAACGCTCGGAAAAAAGCCCACCGAGCGCAGCAAAAATCAGCGGCGTGGCAAGTCGGATCATTGAGAAGAACAATGCGATAAAAGAAATTTCGATCATACTTTTCCTTTCATTCTGGTAGTTTGAGAATACTTTTGTAAGCAAGCCACGAACAAAATAATGATCGCCTGTAAAACCCATCCGATGTCTTTGGAAACGTGCGGCGTAAATGCGTCAACGAAAATCTCGCCGCGTGCGAGAACGGCGAAAAATATCGCCGCGATAAACACGCCGAGCGGATGGTTTCTGCCCAAAAGCGCGACGGCGATGCCGAGAAATCCCCACTCAGCCGAAAATCCGTCGTAATAACGATAGCGATAACCGAGAACTTCGCCGATGCCGACCATTCCGGCGAGTGCGCCGGAAATTGTCATTGCAATGATTATCTGCTTTTGCGGAGAGATTCCGCCGTATTCCGCCGCGCTCGGATTTTCGCCGACGGCGCGGAGTTCATAACCCCATTTTGTTTTCCACAAAAAGATATAAATCAGAACGCAAGCGATAATCGCAATCAAAAAAGCGACGCTGAGCGGAACGAATTCCGGCATCCCCGGAATAAATTGACTGATGCGCGGAATGTGCGCGGCTTGACCGATTTCGGCTGTTTCCAAAATCGCGTCGCCCGGAACTTTGTAGTGATATTGTGTGAAATAACTGACCAGAGCGATGGCTATAAAGTTGAGCATTATCGTATTGATAACTTCGTGCGAGCCGAATTTCGCCTTCAAAATTCCCGGAATCATTCCCCAAAGTCCGCCGACGACCATCGAAGTCAAAATACACAGCGGAACGAGCAAAAGTGCGGGAAGACTCGCCCACGACCAATTTTCCTGTTTGCCAAAAACGTCAACAATCGCGCCGCCGAACGTGATGCCGACCCACGCCGTCGCAAACGATGCGACGTAGAGCTGTCCTTCCGCGCCGATATTCAAAAGTCCGCAGCGAAATGCGACCATCACCGCCAAACCCGTAAAAATCAATGGCGTTGCATAAGATAATGTATAACCGATGTCTTTCAGTGAGCCGAAAGAATTGCCGAGCAATAGGTAGAACGTATTAAACGGGTTGTCGCCGATCAGCAAAATGATAATGCCGCCGACAATAAACGCCGCGATAATGGCGATCAGCGGTGATAAAATTTCACGAACGATTTTCATTATTTAGTGTCAAAAAATGTAGAAAATATCAAGTACCAAAAGTAAAACCGTCAGAATTCCCAGAGCAAATTCACGACTAATATATTCTTCGGGCAAATTTATCCGCCGAAAAATCTGACGGTTGCGAAATGCCGTGTAGGTCAAATGCGTGATTATCAGATAAAAGAAGTATTTGATCGGAATGTCGGCGGCAAAAAGCAGATTGGAAGTTACCAGAACGGTTGAAACAGCGAGAAAACTCCAGTTTTGCCAGCGTGTCAAACTGTTTTCTTCGCTCAAAATTCGCGCTTTTTCCTTTATTTCTCCAGCCGAAAGCAGTCGCGCATTTCTTTTCTGAAAAAAAATGACGGCAATAATCGCTAAAGCATTCAAACTCCAGAAAGTCCAAATTTGTATCTTGATCATAATTTTATTCACCTGAAAGATTTTTTGAGTGCGTAGCTAAATATACATTTCAAATCGGAATGTGTCATCTAAAAAATTAGAAAAGTTTTTTCACCCGATAAGTAAAATAATTATTGCACAGACTTGACAAGAATGCACTCAGATTTTATTATTAAATATGACTAATAACTAGCGAGGGTGATTTAACAAAATGAGATTTGACAGATTTACAATTCGCGGACAGGAAGCGGTTCAGGCGGCAATCGGTGTTGCCGAAAAAAATCAGAATCAACAAGTTGAACCGGAACATCTTCTCGCCGCCATGCTTGAACAAAAGGAAGGCACTTTGCGCCCGATTTTGGGAAAAGTCGGTGCAAATGCAGCGACAATTTCGAGCGAAGTTGACGCGGCGATTGCCAAATTTCCTAAGGTTTCGGGCGGTCAGCCGTATTTTTCGTCGCGTTTTAACACGATGTTTCAAAACGCACAGAAGGAAGCCGAAGCGATGCAGGACGAATACGTTTCGACCGAACATCTGCTTTTGACGATTGCCGCCGAAAAAGAAGGCGATGCAGGGCGGATTTTGCGTTCGCACGGTGTCAATAAGGAAGATTTGCTGAAAGTTATCGAGCAGATGCGCGGCGGTTCGCGGATTACCGATCAGAATGCCGAAGAAAATTTTCAGGCGTTGGAAAAATACGCGATGGATTTGACCGAGCGCGCACGGAAAGGAAAACTCGATCCGGTCATCGGGCGCGACGATGAAATTCGGCGAACCATTCAGGTTTTATCGCGCCGGACGAAAAATAATCCGGTTTTAATCGGCGAACCGGGCGTTGGTAAAACGGCGATTGTCGAAGGTTTGGCGCAGAGAATTGTTTCGGGCGATGTGCCGGAAACGATTAAAAATAAAAAACTTGTCGGTTTGGATTTAGGCGCGATGCTCGCCGGCGCGAAATATCGCGGCGAATTTGAAGACCGTTTGAAAGCGGTTTTGAAGGAAATCGAAAAGTCCGACGGGCAGATAATTTTATTTATTGACGAACTTCACACGCTCGTTGGCGCGGGCGCAAGCGAAGGCGCGATTGACGCTTCAAATATGTTGAAACCGGCGTTGGCGCGTGGTTTATTGCGCTGTGTCGGGGCGACGACTTTGAACGAATATCAAAAATATATTGAAAAAGACAAAGCGTTGGAAAGACGTTTTCAGCAGGTTTATGTTGGTGAACCGAATGTTGAAGACACGATTGCGATTTTGCGCGGTTTGAAGGAAAAATATGAAGTTCATCACGGGGTTCGCATCACGGATTCGGCGATTGTCGCTGCCGCGACGCTTTCAAATCGTTATATCACGAATAGATTTCTGCCCGACAAAGCGATTGATTTGATTGACGAAGCCGCATCTAAACTGCGAATCGAGATTGATTCGCTGCCGGTTGAAATTGATGTTTTGGAACGCGAAATTTTGCAGCTTGAAATCGAAAAGCAGGCACTTTCACGCGAAACCGACGAAAAATCTAAAGAAAGATTAGACGACATCGAAAAACGCATCGCCGATTTGCAGGAAAAATCGGGCGCGATGAAGGCAAAATGGCAGTCGGAAAAAGACGAGATTCAAAAGATGCGTGATGCGAAGGAAAAGCTCGAAGAAGCCAAGTTAAAACTCGAACAGGCGCGTCAGGCGGGCGATTTGAACAAAGCCGCCGAACTGCAATACGGCAGAATTCCCGAACTCGAAAAACTTTTAAATGATGAGCAAAATCACCTTGCCGAACTGCAAACCGACGGCGTGATGCTCAAAGAAGAAGTTGACGAGGAAGACGTGGCGGAAGTCGTCGCCAAATGGACGGGCGTTCC
>JBDTSO010000348.1:0-3636 GCA_039931085.1 Acidobacteriota bacterium
AAAACTTGTATTAATAGCACATGGTATTGAAGTATGGAAGCCGCTTTCTTTACGTAAAAAAAGAATGCTGAAATACATTGACCTTGTCATCCCGGTAAGTGACTTCACCAAAGAAAAGATGAAAACCCTGTTTGAAAATCGTCGCAAAAATCATTATCCACAGCAGAGCCAAAATCGCCGCCGTCGCCGGACCAAAGGCGCGAGCCGCCATTTTCGGACCGCGATTAACCAGCCAGCCGGTTAAAATACTGAGAGCGACGGCGAGAAAAGCGCGGTATTGCAAATGAAAAAACTCACCGTTGAGCGCGGGAAACCTATCGGCGATAAATGTAACGAGAGCCGCCATACTGACCAGAAAAGTCAGCGTGTATTCGGTAAAAGTGATCGCGGCGTTGATTTTGACCGCCCAACTGCCAAATTCTTCCTCGCTCAAACCGCTGCCGCCGCTGCCGTCGGTGACCCACTTCATCACCTGACGATACATTGCCGAAACCATAACGACGGTCAAAACGGCGAGCCAAACCGTCGCACCGAACGTAATTTCCGCCACGCCCGCGACGACGATTAAACGCAGAAAAGGTCCGAAAACATACAGCGGTGAAGTCGCCGGATCGCCGCCGCCGGCGAGTGCGCCTTCAAAAGAATTCGATAATTTATGGGAAACGTGTGCCATTGAGTAAAAATGCTGAAAAATTAAAATTAAAAATACCCGTCAATTTTGCAAATTATAAATCTATCATATAAATATATTGATAAACCAAGTTAGCCGTTCGTAATCTGAATTATTTTATATTGACCGCAAAAGACGCGAAAAAGGAAAAGACGTATTTGAAATGATTTTGGAAACAAACCGTTTATTATTGAGAAAATTAAAAGTCGGCGATGTCGCGGATTTTATCGAATATCGTTGTGATCCTGAAGTTTGCAAATTCCAGGGTTTTGAACCTTTGACGGAAGAAAAGGCGATAAAATATATTGAAAGATTAAAAGACGGCGAATTCGGCGAAGCGGGAAAATGGTTTCAACTCGGCATCGAACTCAAAAGCGAAAACAAACTAATCGGCGATGTCGGTTTGAAGCCGACCGAAGACAATACGAAAATAGTCGAATTTGGACTTTCGCTGTCGGTAAATTATCAACGCGGCGGTTACGCGCGCGAAGCTGCCTTCGGAATTTGCGATTTTTTATTTCGGGAAGCGGAAACTCATCGCATTTTCGGAACGACGGACACGGAAAACCTAAGCTGCATTCGCTTGTGTGAAAGTCTGAATTTTCAATGCGAAGGAAAACTGCGGCAAAATTTTTGGGATAATGCAATGCAGATGTGGCGCGACGAATATCTTTATGCGATGCTTAAAAGTGATTGGACAATATAAAACAAGGGAGAAAATAAATGATTTTAGATGTAGAAGACAACAAAGACAGAAAGCGTTTTGAAACGACGCGCGACGGGAAAACGGCGTTTATTGATTATGTAATTCACGGCGAAACTTACGAATTGACTCATACGGAAGTGCCGGAAGAACTTCAAAACAAAGGAATCGGAACACAATTGGTGAAAAGAACGCTTGATATAATCAAGGAAAAAAGACAGCCCGTTAAACCGACTTGTCCGTTCGTCGCTGAAATTATTGAAGAAAATCCCGAATATCAATCATTAGTCGAATAATGAAAATTTTTCACGGAACGGAAAACGCCAATATTTTGCGCCCGACGGTTTTGACGCTCGGCGTTTTTGACGGTTTGCATCTCGGACATCAGAAAATCATGGAAACGGTCGTGAATCGCGCCGAAGTTGTTGGTGCAATTCCGACGGCGATAACTTTTGATCCGCATCCGCGAGCCGTTTTGTATCCCGAAAATTCGCCGCCGCTGCTGCAAACGCTTGATCAGCGGCTGGCAAATTTTGAAGTTATCGGTATCGAGCAAGCTATTATTGTTCGTTTCGACAAAAAATTTGCCAATCAGGACGCGGAAAAGTTTTTGCGCGAGATAATTCACGAAAGACTACAAGCAAAAGAAGTCTATCTCGGACACGGCTTCGCGTTCGGCAAAAATCGCGGCGGAAACATCGAACTTTTGCGAAAGATGAGCGAAGAATTAGGTTTTTGCGCCGACGAAGTTGCAGAAGTAAAAATTCGCGATCAGCGCATTTCGTCGTCGAAAATCCGTGAATTATTAAAAGACGGCAAAGTAAATCTCGTCCGCCGAATGCTCGGCAGACCTTACGGCGTGGAAGGCGTAATTATTCGCGGAGATCGGCGCGGGCATACAATCGGCTTTCCGACGGCGAACCTCAAACCGAAAAACCGCGTCATCCCGAAATACGGCGTTTACGCGACTGCGACTTTGATTGACGGAATCTGGAAAAAAAGCATCACCAATGTTGGTATTCGCCCGACTTTTGAAGGCGGCAAAGAACCTTCGATTGAAACTTACGTTTTCGATTTCGACGGCGATCTATACGGCGACGTTCTGCGCGTGCGTTTTCTGCATCGCATCCGGGACGAACGAAAATTCAACGGCATTGACGAATTGAAAGCGCAAATCACAAAAGATTCACAAACTGCACTAAATTACTTTTCTCACAAAGGCGTTATAAATATGCTGAGTTTGGCGTAATATAATTTTTCGAGAATTTGCCGATCAAATTGTTTTTGTAACCTTTGAAAGCGAACGCGGCGAATCGGGGTTGATGCCTTTGGCTTCGGCGAGCAGCGCGGCAAACATCTGCGCCGGAATGATAAACGGAATCGGCGATAAAAATTCGTCCATTTCCGGCATTTGCAGGACGCGCGAACTTTTGGAAATTATTTTTTTGTCATTTGTAATAGAAAACGAATCGGCGTGAAGTTCTTTTAATTGTCCGAGAAGATCAATATTGCTTTTGTTTGAAACGCCTTTCGGCGCAAACAAAATCACGGGAAACCGTCGTTCGACAATTGCAAGCGGTCCATGAAAAAAATCGGCGGACGAAAATCTTTCCGCCACGACGTAGCAGGTTTCCATCAATTTCAATGCTAATTCGTAAGAATTTCCGTAATTCAAACCGCGCCCGACGACGACGCAGTTTTCCATAAAAACATATCTCTGCACCAAATCTTCGACTTCCGGTTTGAGTTTCAAAACTTCGGCGGCAAATTGCGGTATTTTTTCGTATTCAAGTTTTTCGTCCGCCAAAACCGCCGCCAGCATATAAAGAAGCAGCATTTGCCCGGTGTAAGTTTTCGTCGCGGCAACGCTCTTTTCGCGCCCGGAGCAGATTAAAAGCGTTTCGTCAACAATTTTTGTCATTGAAGAAGCTGCTTCATTTGTGATTCCGAGCGTGAATGCACCTGAATTTTTCGCCGATTCCAAAACCTGATTGATGTCCGCACCTTCGCCCGACTGCGAAACGCCGATAACCAGTGCGCGGCTCAATTTCAGCTTGGCTTTGTAAAGCGTAAAAACCGAAGGCGCGGACAAGGAAACGGGAATTCCGGTTGTAATCTCCAAAAGATAACGCCCTAAAAGTGAAGCATTATCAGAGCTTCCACGCGCCACAAGAATTATCAAATCAATATCCTTGCCGCGCAAAAACGCGCCGAGTTTTTTGAACTTGGCTTTTTCAGCCTTGATGGTTTTTTCCAAAACTTC
>JBDTSO010000349.1:0-3619 GCA_039931085.1 Acidobacteriota bacterium
CGTTTTGTTGATTTCGTAATTTACGGAATGTTGGCGAGTGATTGGCAATTCAACAAGAAATCAGAATGCGTTATTTCTTACTAAAACTAAATATTTTCTCAACTCTGAAAGCCGTTTTGATTTTGATATTTTTAAGCGCAAATCTCAACGCGCAATCCGGCACAACTTCTATCGGCGGAGCGATTTTCGATCAGCAAGGACAAATCATCTCGAACGCGGCTGTTACTTTATCCAACACCGAAAAAGGATTTTCGCGCACGGCGACGACAAACGATAACGGAACATTTAACTTTCCTACAATTCAACCGGGAAATTATCGTCTGGAAATTGTCTTGAACGGCTTTAAAAAATTTGTGAATACTCAAATTCACGCCCTCATTGATACGCCGACGGAAATTTCCGCCGTTTTGGAAGTCGGAAACATCAACGAAACCGTCAATATCAGAAGCGATAACGCCGAATCGCTGCTCAATACGCAGGACGCGACGATTGGAAATCCGTTTAATTCAATTCAAGTTACGCAGCTTCCGACCGAAGCGCGTGATGTCATCAATCTTTTGACGTTGCAACCCGGCGTAACGCCGTCCGGCTACGTCGCCGGCGGCAGAAGCGATCAGGCAAACATCACGATTGACGGAATTGATGTTAATGATTCAATCAGAAACAACATTTTCGCGCCCGTTTTGCGCTTAAATGCCGAAGCGATTGAAGAATTTCGCGTAACGACGACCAACGCCAATGCTTCGCAAGGACGTTCGTCAGGCGCACAAATTTCGCTTGTGACGAAAAGCGGGACGAACAATCTGCGCGGCGCGATTTTTCTCACCGGACGGCGCACCGCTTGGACGGCAAACGATTTTTTTAATAATCGAAACGGCGTAGCTCGCCCGAAACTCGATCGCAATATTTTCGGCGGTGCAATAGGCGGCGCAATTTGGAAAAACCACGCTTTCTTTTTTTACAGTTACGAAGGCGAACGCTCAACACGCGGCGAAACGGCTCTTCGCGTCGTGCCGCTGCCGACTCTCGGACAAGGCATCGTTCGTTTTCGCGCGACGAACGGACAAACTGCATCGCTCGACTGCTCGCAAATCACGAGCGTTTTTCCGAACACGAACGGCTGCAATCAAGCCGCGCTTGCGGTTCTCGCCGATGCCGCCGCCCGTCATCCGGCAAACAGTTCCGACACCGGCGACGGCTTGAACACCGCGGGTTTTCGCTTTAACGCTGATAATAAAACCAAAAATAATTCGCACGTTTTGCGGCTCGATTTTAATCTTTCTTCCAAACAGCAGACCTTTTTCCGCGCAAATTACATCAATGACGTTGAAACGGATGCGACGCAGTTTCCCGACACGCCCGCGCCGACTTCATGGAGTCATCCGCTCGGTTTTGTTGTCGGTCATAATTGGACGATTTCCAAAAACATCTTCAACAATTTTCGATACGGTTTGACACGTAATGCTTTCAGCAGTGTCGGCGATTCGACCGACACGGCGATTTCCTTTACCGGCGTTTACTCGCCGCGTTTGTTTCAGCGGACATTTTCGCCGATTGATTCAGCGAAAAATCTCGCAGACGATGTTTCGCTGATTTGGCAAAATCATACTTTCCAATTCGGAACGAATATCCGCCTGATTCGCAGTCGTCTGCCGACGTTTTTCCGCGCATACGATTCGGCGGCGACAAATTCCGCGCTTTTTTCAGGCGGCGCAAATGCGGTTTCGAGTCCGATTAACAGCTATTTGCAAAACACTTTCGGTTATCAAATTGCGGAATCAAACGTCCGCGGCGTTCAAGATGCGGTCGCGGCGGCAATCGGACGTTTTTCGACATACAACGCGGCTTTTACTTTCCAACGCGACGGCACACTTCAACCGGCGGGAACGCCGACTGAACGTGATTTCAGAAGTCAGGAATACGATTTTTACGTTCAGGATATTTGGAAATTTTCTCGAAATCTGACGCTAACCGCCGGATTGCACTACGGTTTGAGCCGTCCGCTTTATGAAGCAAACGGCTTTGAAGTCAAACCCGAAATCAGTTTGAGCGATTATTTTGAACGCCGCGCGACAGGTGCGGCAAACGGCACACCTTACAATCAACCGATTGTTTTAGATTATTCCGGTTCGGCAAACGGCAAATCTCCGCTTTATCATTGGGACAAAAATAATTTTCAGCCGCGCATTGCTGTCGCGTGGTCGCCGAATTTCGGAAAAAATTGCCTAAGCTGGCTGTTCGGCAGAAATAACGAATCGGTCTTGCGCGGCGGTTTTGCCGTCACGAATGACCATCTATCAGTGATAATATTGGCTAGATACGATAACCAAAACACGCTCGGTTTCACATCGAGTTCACGAGTTCAAAACCGCTACAATCTGACGAACAGCATTCCCGCGCCGTTATTTACCGGCTTTAATCAAAACATCCGAAATTTGCAATATTTGGTGCTTCCCACCGAAAATCTGACTTTTCCGCGTCAAGCCGCGATTCAAAATTCTCCGAATTCTCCGACGGCAATCGAAAGCGGATTTGACGAAAATCTGTCCGCACCAATTAATTACAGTTGGAATTTGACTTACGAGCGAACTTTGCCCAAAGGTTTAATCGTGTCGGTTTCGTATCTCGGACGCAAAGCGCGAAATCTTCTGCAAGTGCGTGATGCGGCGGCGATTGCCGATTTTGTTGACCCGCAGACTGGAACGGATTGGTATTCGGCGGCGACACAGTTGGAAATTTTGCGGCAGCGCAGCACGGCTGTTTCACAAATACCGCAGATTCCTTATTTCGCCAATTTGTTTCCGGCAAATTTGTCTGTTCTTTTAGGTTGTCCCGACGATTACAATCAAACGCAAGCCGTCTATTCACTGGCGTTCAGAGGAACAGGCGCGTGCGGCAGCGGAATTGATTGGACAAATGTGCAGCTCAAATTATCGCAGTTATCAATCCGCTTTCCGGGACAACATATTTTTTATCAACCGCAATACGCTACCTATCGCGCATGGAGTTCAATCGGAAAATCGGATTATCAAGGCTTAACTTTTACCGTGCGCCAAAGATTGGGAACGCGCCTGACGATGGATTTTAACTATACTTTTTCACATGCTTTGGACGACGGTTCAGGTTTGCAAACAAATCTTACCAACGCCGCCGCTGCCGTTATCAATCCATTTCGTCAGGAAGATTCGTATGCCGTATCAGATTTCGATACTCGCCACATCGCCAACGCCAACGCCATTTTCAAATTACCATTTGGACGAGGTGAAGCGATTTTCGGCAACGTCAATAAATTCGCGAATCTAATCTTGGGCGGCTGGCAATTAACGGGAATTTTTCGTTACAACTCCGGTCTGCCGATTTCCGCACCGATTGACAGCGGCAATGCGACAAATTTCAATCTCAAAAGCTATACGACCAGAACCTCCGACATCAAAACCTGCCCGACGCGCGGCGGCTCGCTTTTCGGCTGCAACACCGCGGAAGCCTACCGCAGTTTCCGCAACGCTTATCCGGGCGAGACTGGCGAACGCAATGTTTTCCGGCTTCCAGGTTACTGGGTAATTGACGCGGGATTCGGCAAAACTTTCAATTTGCCTCTGGAAAATCACAAACTCCAATT
>JBDTSO010000350.1:0-3616 GCA_039931085.1 Acidobacteriota bacterium
CTAGTTATAGAGGCAACTGACCATTTTTCAGAGTTTTGCAAAAAACCCCACATTTTCTCTAACTAAATTTCATTAGTTAAGAATCTAAGTTATTTAGATTTTGTGTTTTGTTTTTTTTAACTTACCGTTCGGTAAAATTTTATTAAATTTAGCCAAAAATTAAATAATTGTCAAGGCATTTTTTTTATTAACGGTCTATTCATTCGTATGAAGTCGAAAAAATTGTGAAAAAAGTTTTGTTCTCGTGTTTTTACCACCGGCAAGTTTGGCTTTAATTTAACTTTTGTTCCTCTTTGCCGAAAGCGTTCGGCGGGTTGAATGTGCCAAAAATATTCGCGCTGTTTTGCTTAAAGATAAAGCTGAAATCGCCAGTTTTGCAAAATTCGGAACAAACGCCGCCCGTCTTAAAATCGAACAAATACGCAGTCTTTTTTGAAATCTTTCTTCGTGCAGTTTTTCGTAATTTTCAGCAATTTTGTCGGAAACAAGCGCGTTTTCATTGATCGTTCGCGCCAAAATTTCCGCGCTTTCGAGTGCCATCAACATTCCGCTTCCGGTGAACGGATCAATAAACGCCGCCGCGTCGCCGACGGTTAAAAGATTTTTCGCCGGATTCAAGTTTTTTCTGCCGAATCCGTCAACCGAAACCGCCAGCCAATCGAAAACAGGTTTGGCGTTTTGCATTGTTTCCCGCGCACGTCTGTTTTGAAAAATCACTTCTTCGACTATTTTGTTCGCATCGCCGGCAAACTCTTTGACAATTTCGGCTTTGACCAAAAAACAATGATTTGCCAAGTCTTTTTCAACAAAGCTCAAACCGCCGTAACCGCCGCGAAAAAAATAAATCTCGCACACACCCTTTTTTAAATTTGCGTGTTTCAAATGCGTTTTAAAACCGACTAATTTTGTCCGTTGTCCGTTGTCGTTCGTCCTTTGCGCCTTTGCGCCTTTGCGGGAAATTTCTTTTTCAGCAAATTTCAGCAAAACATTCGCCCGACCTGTCGCGTCAATCGTCAAATCGGAAAAGATTTCCCGCGTGTTTCCGCCTATATTTTTAACTTTCACGCCACAAACTTCATCATTTTCAAACAAAACTCCGGTTACGGAAGTTTCTTCTAAAACTTTCACGCCGCATTGTTTCGCTTTTTCCAACAAGCGCAAATCCATTTCCGCGCGACTCAAACTCAACGCCCCTTGCATATTGCCAAACCATTTGCTCGGAACAGTCACAGATTTCCCGTTCGGCTCATAAAAGACAGTTTCTGTAACTCGTTCGCCGCCGCCGTCAAGCATTTCCTCTAAAACGCCTAAATCTTTAAAATGCGTCAAGCATTCGGGAGAAATAAATTCACCGCAAAGTTTATGACGCGGAAACTTTTCGCGCTCGATTAAATTTACGGAAAAGCCTTGATTTGCTAATCGAATCGCCAAACTCGCGCCCGCCGGACCCGCGCCGACGATTGAAATTTGGAATTTGGAATTTGAAGTTTGAAATTTCATTTGTTCGGCGTTTTTAAGTTTACTTTATAGAGTGTGTATTCTCCTAAGTCTTCGCCTTCGCCGCGGTCATACCATTCATCAATATTTGTAAAATCAGTATTCCATTCATTCGGAACGACAATGTATGAAAGTGTCGGATTCGTCGCTTCTTTCAAACTAAAACTCTTTCGATATTCGCCGTATTTACGCGCTTCTTCAGCAATTTCACCATCAGTCAACGGCTTTGCTTCGCTGCTTAAACGGTTCGTATGCCTGCCCCAACCGAATAGGGCGATCATCGAAACAAAATCAGTCCGCAAATCATTTTCCAGCCAATTTTCATTGAGATTATTGTAATACAAATATTGATAATAACGCTCTTTACTCTCTTCCCAAGAAAGACCGGCGAAAACGTGCTGATGCCGTGACCAGAGAACCGCCGGCGGCGCAATCGTCGGCGAATCGTCAGCATAAATCGAACTGTAAGAAAAAATTACGGATTGATGCGGATTTTGCTCGTCCTTCGCCAATTGTTCCAGCCGTTCGGCAAGCGGCATTCCTTCATCGCGGATAACATTCGCTTCGTCCAAAACGCGCACCGTGTAATGACATTCGACAAAACCCCAAATCACTGCAATTACTGCAATAATTGAAAATACGAATTTGGAAAGCAGTGGTTTATTTTCCCTAAGCTCTTTTAACAAAAGTCCGAACGTCAAAACGAGCGATAAAGCGGCGACGTAATTTCCGATAAAAACCTGATAATGAATTGGTTGCAAAGAACGTCCCGTGATGATTTGCTGATTGAAAACTGCAATCACCGTCAAAGCAAATGAAGCCGCATAAAGCGTCGAACGGTCTTTAGAGTTAATTAATTTTAAAACAACGCCCAAAATCAGCATTCCCACAACGGCAAAGGCAATCAGCGACGGCGTGCGAAACAAATCCGGCGTGTGTGTCAAAACGAGAAGCTGCACATTGTCCATCGTATTTGAACGATTTGAAAGCATCAGCGCATAAGGAATTAGCGACAGCAAACAGCTTAAACCGAGCGCGATAAAGGCTTTAAAGTCTTCAAACCAATTTTCGGGACGCGCGACGAGCCACAAAATGACAACACAAACGAGCCACGCGGCGGCAGTCGTCCAAATATAAAAATATGAAAAGTTGAGAAACGCGAAACAAAGCGCAGCTAAAATGGTGTAGATAATGCGTTTGTTTCTGTCTTTCGTCGTAACGAGCAGCCAGACAAAAGCGCACATCACAAAAAAAACGGGAAACGGCACGGCGGGAATATATCTTCGCAAAAAAGGGAAATATGGATAAGAAAATCCCGTTCCCAAAACTTCGCCGATTGCGCCTTCGCCCGCCGCGAGTGCGCCGCCGCACAGCACGACAAGGCTTCCCATCATCGCAAAAATTGAATCTCCGGTAATTTTTCCGATTAGCCAAAACGCCGCCAGAGCCGCCAAAAATCCGGCAAAAGCGCCGGCAAGCGTCATCGCCGTCGGCGCGGAAATTCCCAAAATGCGCGACGGAATCGCAATTGTATATGGCGCGGCGAATTGGATGGAAAAAAGCGATTCGGGCTGCGGATTTTCGGTCGTATCATCGCGTCCGGTGTAAGGATCGTTTTTGCGTGGTCTGCCGTCAATCAACGCGCGAAGATACGAAGCGTAAGCCACTTCGTCAATGTCGTTATAAGCGTAATTCCCTTGCCAATCGTTTCCGCGCAGATAAAACATTTTAAATTGCGGATAAAGCGCGAAAATTGCTAAAAATATTCCGGCGACAATGCCGAATTGCCAGCGTAATCTCATAAAAAAGAAATCACAGATTAACATAGTTAAACTTGGATGAGAAAACTGTTGCGTTTGATTTCAAATTCCACACTCTTACATCTTAATCTTTATTACTTGCAACTTACGATTATGAAACTGACAATTCTTTTAGTTCCTATTCTTATATTGTTTCTTATACCTGCTTTAGTTGTGAAAGTGAAAAGTAAGGTTGAAGTTTCGACTCAAAAACTGGGATTAAGCGATTTAGATAAAAGAAAAATAATTCTCTCAATACTTGGACGCACTACATTCGGTGAGCCTAACCTCAAAGTTTCTGAACAATCGAACGCAGTATA
>JBDTSO010000351.1:0-3614 GCA_039931085.1 Acidobacteriota bacterium
TGAAATTTCGCCCGCATCGCCGTTTCGTCGGCGACTTTTGCGCTCGCTTCACAGTAAGCCGATGCGCCGTCCGGCGCAAGTTCAGAAATCTGCACTTGCACGATGAGAGTTTCATTCGGAACGACGCGCCGCGTGACGTAAAGACGCTCCAACGAATCCAAATCAAAATTTACCGCTCTCTTTTTTTCAAGGTTTTCATTGAGACAAGCCGCCGCCGTCTGCACGGCGATTTCTAACATCACAAGTCCGGGCAGCATCGGCGTATTGGGAAAATGGTCGGCTAAAAATTCAGCATCCTCGGCGACAAAGTATTGCGCTTCCGCCGATTTGTTCGGCAAACTAATCGTGATTTTATCAATAAATTTCAAACTCGCGCCTCGTTTTCAGAAGAAAACTTTTAATTACATTTAGGTGTTGTGCAAAATACATACCACAAAGTTTTCTTGCCGGTAAAAATTTAAAAGCTATTTGACTTCAATGTTTTATTGAATTTACATAATAATTATCTTTTTGACAAATGAAATTTTAGGAAAGAGTGATCGAGTTTTTTTCGACCTACTGTGGCAAAATGTCGCACTTTACAGACAAAGTAAATTTTCCTTCTGAAATCAACATTTTGCCCCGTTTTCGGTCGGCAAAACTTTAGTTTGCGGATTGCTGCTAATTTACATACAATTTGAAGACAGATGCTCAACGCGCAGCCGATTAAACGACCAAAACAGTCCTCAAAAATTTGGCAAACGAGCCTTTTAACGAGCGGTGAACCGCTTCGGGCGAGCAGTTTGCTGGCATCGAACGGTGTTGACATCGCCGTTTTCGACACCGGATTGCCGCAGCATACAAATTCATTCATCGCCGCGCTCAAAAAATTCGGTGTCGCGCCCGACGATGTAACGCACGTTTTCAACACTCACGCGCACGTTGACCATTCGCATAACAACTCGCTTTTTTCCAACGCGCGGATTTTCTGCTCGCGGCGCGACCGCGAATGGACGCGCCGCTTTCACGAAACAATTGCTGCGCTTGAAAATCCCTCGGAACAAGACGTTGTCGCTTTTTATCCCGAAACGGCGAATTACGGATTTAACACCAAAATTCTTCGTAAAGTTCTCGCCATCGAAAAATTGGTTTGGGACGCAGTGCGCTGGGGAGGCGACGCGCAAACTTACTGGCTCGAAGAAAATTCGCTGCCCGACGGAATCAGTGTTCTACCAACGCCCGGACACGCGCCGCACCACGTTTCCTACATTATTCAAACCGGGAAACGTCCGGTTTTGCTGTGCGGCGACGCGCTGCTCGTGCGCGACGAAGAACACGCCAATCTTTCGCTCGTTCCGCCGCATAATTTAGCCGCGTATAAAAATTCGCAAATACTCGTCAAAGCCTTCGACGGCATCATTATTCCCGGACACGACGCGCCTTTTGATAATCAACTTTTTGGTAAATAAATTTTGGGAATGCTAGAAAAGAATGTCGAATCCGCCGGTAAAATATCGTCGGTATGGAGCGAAAAATTGTCCGAACTGCGGATCGGCGAGATTGGCGCGAACGTCGCGCGGATTGAAATGATCGGTCAAATTAAAAGCGCGAATTGATAAACGAACAGCATATTTTTTTGTTATCTGAAAGTCTTTGCCGAATTCGGCATCAAGCGCGAAAAATGTCGGAAAGCGCGTATTGCCGGCATTGCGCGTGCCGACAAAATTTTGCTGCCCGTCGCGCACCGAATATGGGAAACCGTTTCGCGCTTCTAAAATCGGCGAAACGAAAATTTTGTGCGGGAGATTAAATGTTCCCCACGCCAGAAAACGATTCGGAACGCTCGTCGGTAAATTCGAGTATTGATTTTGCCGAATCAAAGGAGTTCCGAAATCGCCGAAATACGAATTGAAATCGTTTAAGTCGCCTTTTGACCGCGAGCGCACATACGACAGGTAAAATGTGTTTTTATTATTAAGGAAAAAACGCGCCGTTAGTTCCAACGCGCGGTATTTGGCTTCGCCCGCCGAGCGTAAAACAATGGCGTTTCTGCCCTGAAAATCTAGTTCTGGATTGACGATGTAAATATTATTTGTATGACTGCTAATCAGATTAGCGCGGAGACCGAGCATTTTGTTGATAGTTTGATCAATCTGCAAATTCCACGTCAGATTGCGCGGCACAAATCCGGCATTTTCGTTTGAACGCGAAAAATCGAGCGGCGGAATCGGATTTTGCGCGATTAAAACATTAACGAATCTTTGCCGGTCAAGAATGCTCACGCCGTTCGCCGCGTAAGTCATTACCGTTCGTGCCGGATATTTATCAAAACTGCGAATATTAAGCGGAACTTTATCGTAAAAAACGCCGACACCGCCACGAATAACGGTTTTGTCATTTTTAAAAGGCGAAAACGCAAAACCCGCTCTCGGCGCGAAATTCTGCTGTTGAGCGATACTTTGATTTTCGTAGCGCAAGCCCAAATCAAAACTCAAATTCGGGCGCACGAGCCAACGGTCTTGTGCGAATGCCGAATAAGTATGATTTCTCCCTTCATTAAGCGGAGCGCGGTCAAACGTCAGCCGCTCGGCGAGCGTTCCGTCGGCGCGGCGAACTTCGACCGGATTAGCTTGATAATCGAGCCGGTTGGACGCTTCGTTAAAATCGAAGCCGACCTTAAAATTATGCTGACCGTAACCCAATCGAAGCGCGGGCAAATCATAAATTTCCAAAAGCTCGAAACGATGCGAACGCCGATCCTGCGTCGCAAAATAATTGCCCTGCTCAACCGTCGGCGTAAGAATTTGATCATTTGTTCCTTGTCCGTAAATGTGCGCGTTGAATTGTTTGAAAGAAACGGAACTTTGCAAAAGACCTCCGCCTAAAACCCAATTATCACGCAAGGAAACGACAAAATCCTTTTGCTTGTAGTTGGGCGTCACCGGCTGCGGGCGAAAGAAATCAAGTCCGACAAAGCGGTCGCGTTCAGGAAAGTAGCCGAAAGTAAAAGTTTCGCTTCGTCGTTCGTTCGGGATGAAATCGAGCTGCGTAAAATAGCTTTGCGATTCGGTAATTGTTTCGTTGACCGGAAAAACCAGCCCGCGCACCGGGGTTTTAGAAATCGTGTAAGCCGCCGACTGCGAGATGAAAAGCCGGTCTTTGATAATCGGTCCGTTAAAATTCAGATGCGGCGAATTATCCTGAACGCCGACGATTTTGCCGCCCACAAAACGAAAGTCGGGCAAAAAATCGTTAAGTTCAAAATGGAATTTGTCGCCGCCGCGCCGCGTCATAATCTGCGTTACGCCGCCCGTAAAATTTCCGTATTCAGCGGTGTATGGATGCTGGAAAACCTGCACAGCTTCCACCGCGTCAATCGGCAGATTCAGACGAAAATTGCCGCTTGCCGGATCGCCCGAATTAAATCCGTTGATGACGAGCGAGCTTTGCTGTTCGCTCGCGCCCTTGATGCTGATCTCTCCCGTCGAAGAACGAATCACGCCCGGAATCAGCGGCAACGCTTCGTCAACTTTGGCGGTGGCAAGCGGCAATCGCTGCAAAGATTGGCGGGCGAGATTTCCGGTCGGCACGGAAGCTCCGGCGGCGACGGTAGTTTCCGCGCCCGTCGGCGATTC
>JBDTSO010000352.1:0-3612 GCA_039931085.1 Acidobacteriota bacterium
TATTGCGCGAAGCGTCCACAATCGCCATCGCGCCCGCGCCCGTTCCCGTGCCGAAGGAAACGGTTCCTTCATATGCGACAGGCAAAACGAGGACCTGCGCCGCATCGAAAGAAGAAAACTCTTCCTCGTCAATGCCGCCGAAATTCATCGGTAAGTTTGTTGATTCAGACATAATTGCTTTTAGTTTTTGATTTTTGGTTTTTGGTCAATTATTACTTTCTTCATACATTCAAAAGATAAAAACCAAAAACCAAGCACTAATAACCAATTTAAGGAACTTCGATTGCTAAATCTTTTCCGCTGAATGAGAAAGTCGGACGTTTGCGACCTTTCATAAATTTGGCGGCAGTTTGCGAAAGCGCGGTTACGATCATCGGGAGCGCGATTGAAGGGTCTGACGGAACATACGCGGTTGTGGCGTTTTTTAGAAGTTTGCCGAAAACCTGCGTGTGATTTCCGCCGAATGACGGCGTTCGTGTGTCGAGCGGCACGGAATCAGTCGTGATCGAAACGGCATATTTATGACCGCGCGGCGTGGTGCGTGTGATGTATGACGAGATTTCCGCCATATTCACCATATTTTGACTGCATACACTTCCGAGAGTGATGATTCCCGAATTGCGCGTTTTGTTGGAAATCATCATCATTTCCATCGTGTCCTGCGTAATATCGAAATTAAACTGAATTTTCTTTTCAAAACGACAACGCGCAATGCCGACAGAGAGCGGACTTGCTAGCAGATCAGGACAATAAACCGGCACGCGAGATTTAAAAGCGGCGGTCAAAATACCGTCTTCGTGAGCGATCTCCGAAAGTTCACGACCCAGAAGATGCAAAAATTCGCGCACCGAATAAGGGCGCGTGTTGTCCAATTGGTTAATGACGCTGCCGACCCATTCGTCGGCTTCACGATATTCATCCTGATTGGCGAGCAAATCGCCGATGCGCGAAACTTCGGAGGCTTCCAGTTCTTCGTCGCTCATACTCGGATGTGCCTGATAATGATTGCGTCCGAGAATTTCGTGAATGTCGTGAAAAAGCACCGCGCCGGACATTACAAGCACGTCAACAAAACGGTTTTTGACGACGTAAGCGAGCAGTCTTCGCATTCCGGCGGGAATCAGATTCCCCGAACCGCACATATAGATCGTCGAATTGTCATCGAGCATATCGAGCCAGATGCGATGCGCTTCCGCCAATTGTTTCGCGCCGAATCCCGCGCCTTCCATTTTCTCCAAAAGCCCTGCGACCGAACGATCTCGATCAACCGGAATCGGTCGCGTCGGGACCGTTAAAAATTTTGAAGCCTTTGATTTTTTTTGAGTTGCCATAGAATCTCCGTGTAATAATTTTATAAAAAATATCTTTTAATCTAAAAATCTGAATTTATCCGCCGCCATTGGGCGACAAATAGGTATAACTACTGACCTGACTTTCGTAAAATTCAATCAGCCCGTTACCTTCTTTGTTCGTTAATTCGCCGTCCTTTATCCGCTGCAAAATCGTTCGCCGAAACTGATCGTGCAAATGTCCGGCATCGAAACGGACGATTGATAGCGCATCGCCGAGCGTCGCGCCTTGTATAACTTTTTTTATGATGTAACCGTCTTCGCCGATGTGGATGTGCGCTTCGTGCGGCACGCCGAACAAATTATGGTTGTTGCCCATCACTTCCTGATACGCGCCGACCAGCATCATCGCCAAATAATAAGGTTTGCCTTTTTCTAACTTATGCAGTTCCAAAACAGTTTTGACATCGTGCAAATCCACGAATTTTTCAACAATGCCGTCGGAATCACAAGTTATATCACAAAGGGTAGCATATTCCGTCGGTTTTTTGTTGAGACGATGGATCGGAACAATCGGAAAAAGCTGCTCCAAAGCCCAATTATCCGGCATCGAACGAAAGACCGAAAAGTTTGCCAAGTATTTGGCGCACAACAAACGCCGAAGCTCGTCAAATTCTTCCGCGACATATTTTTTCTGCTGCGCGAATTCGTCGGCTTTTTCGCACACATCCCAAAAAAGAACTTCGCCCTTACCACGATTTTCGAGAGAAATCAAGCCGAGATTAAACATCGTAAAAAGTTCTTCGCGGTTTTCGAGCGCGTCATGATAGTATTCGCGGTAATTTTTCGCCGTGATGCTTTTGCGTAAATCGTGCAGTTCTTTGACGACCTGCGGATCATCTTCTTCCACCGTCATCGGCGTTAAATTTTCGACGACGGTTTCGATTTCGTCCTGTATGTTCGTTACCAAAATCGCGTGATAAGCCGTTAGATAACGTCCAGATTCCTGAATTATTGTCGGATGCGGAACGTCTTCGTCGTCGCAAACCGTTTTAATCGTATAAATTACGTCGTTGGCAAATTCCTGCGCGTTGTAGTTCGCCGATGATTCGTAAGAAGTGCGCGAACCGTCATAGTCAACCGCCATTCCGCCGCCGACATCAAGATAGTTTATCGTAATATTCATCTGGCGGATTTTCGCATAAGTCCGCGCCGCTTCGCGCATCGCATTCTTAATGCGTTTAATATCAGTGAGTTGCGAACCGATGTGAAAGTGCAGAAGCTGAAGCATATCCGTGCGCCCGGCTTCGCTCAAACGGCGGATGACTTCGAGAATTTCCGTCGTCGTCAAACCGAATTTCGCCGCTTCGCCGCCTGACTTTTCCCATTTTCCCGAACCTTTCGAGTAAAGTTTGACGCGCACGCCGATCATCGGCAGTTTTGCTTCGGAGTTTTCGGCGGATATTTCTTCGGCAAATCGCAAAGTGTGGTCGAGTTCGCTCAATTTTTCAATGACGATAACGACGTTTTTTCCAGCTTGTGCGCCGGTGAACGCCATTTTTATAAAGTCTCTGTCTTTGAAACCGTTCAAAACAAGCAGACTTTCTTCGGATTGTTCGAGCGCAAGCGCGGCGTAAAGTTCGGCTTTTGAACCAGCTTCCAGACCGAAATCGTAGCGTCTTCCTTCACGCAAATATTCTTCGACAACCGAACGGTTTTGATTAACTTTCATCGGATAGACGCACATATGTCCGCCTTTATAATCAAACTCTTTGATCGAATTTTTAAAAGATTTTTGAAGTTTGCGGATTTGTCCGAGCAGAAGCTGCGGAAAACGCAATAAAACCGGCGTGTTGATACCACGTTTTTGTAAGTCGTCAATAATTTCTTTCACATCTGCCGTGAGATTGTGGTTTTCACCGGCGCGAACAATAAGATGTCCCTTGCGATTGACACCGAAATAGTTCGCTCCCCAATTTTCAATTCCGTAGGTTTCAATCGTCTGCTCTGTAACTGCGCTCAAATTTTGTTTCTCCAAAGAAAATGATTATTTATTATAACTTATGTTGCCGAATAAAAATTTATAATTTATAAAAAATTTAACAAAAAACAAAACTTGAAACAACAACCTTTTTTTTCACGACGGAAAACGGAATCCGTAAATCGGAAAATTGATTTTGCCGCCGAAAATTTATCAAACGTCTGACAGCAGACAAAAACATCGGGCAACTTTCGGGTTGCCCTTTTTATCTATTAAATGCAGTCGGAGCGCGGACATACTGCTCGCGCTCCGACTATTAGAACGGGAAAAAAATGACAAAAA
>JBDTSO010000353.1:0-3599 GCA_039931085.1 Acidobacteriota bacterium
CGGTAATTCCGGGTTTCATATCGAGCCGTTTGCGATGCCAGATGTCGTATTCTTCAACTTCATAAGGAATCGGCGGACGCGCACCGACGACGCTCATTTCGCCTTTTAGAACATTTAAAAACTGCGGCAATTCGTCAAGACTCGTGCGCCGCAGAAATTTTCCGGCTTTTGTAATTCGCGCATCGTTTCTGACTTTTCCGAACACAGGTTTTTCGTCGTCGCCGGCATTTGCTTCGCTCGAACCTTCAATATTTTTGCGATAAGTTTCGCGGTGAACAGATTCGTCCGCGTCTGCTTGCATCGTGCGAAATTTATAACAGAGAAATTTACGTCCGTCCATTCCGACGCGCTCTTGTTTGAACAGAATCGCGCCGCGTGAATCGAATTTTATAAACAGCGCGACCAAAAACCAAACGGGCGCAAGCAAAACGAGCGTAACCGCGGAAATCAGTATATCCGAAATACGTTTGATAAATCTTTCCGCATCCGACAAAGGTTCGCGGAAAAGACGCACCATCGGCAGTACGCCAATTTGCTCGACGCTGGTTTTTTGCGGCAGAAAATTAAACAGCGACGGCGCGAGCCGAAATTCGACTTTTTGTTTGCGCCCGATCTGCATCATCGCTTCAAAAAGTTTTTCGCTCGGAATTCGGTTGTCGGTGATAATTACTTCCTGAATTTCAAGTTCGCGGATAACATTCGGCAAATCATTCAAATTGCCGACAATCGGAACTTCATTCGGATTTTGGATTTTAGATGTTGGATCTTGGATTGATTGGACTTTGGACTTTGGACTTTGGACTTTGGACTCGTCGCTTTCGACAATGCCGACGACGCGATAGCCCAAATCGCGCCGTTTCTGTAATTCACGAATCGTTTGTTCAGCTTCGGCGTTTGTGCCGACAATCAAAGTCGGAATCAAATTGATGTCGCGTTTTCTAATCAAAGTCTGCAAATAGCGCAAACCGAGATGAAAAATCGTAAAAACAATCAATGCCAACGCGAAATCGAGCGCGAAAACGCCGCGTGAATAGGAAAATTCCCGAAACGCGAAACCGCCGCGAAACAGAAAAGTAAAGGCGATAATCAAAAGCGAACCGAGCGCGACGGCTTTGAAAATTTTGATAAATTCGGCGATGTATGAAAACGCGCCCTGAAGCCGATAAACCCTTTGCGAAACAAACATCAGCAAACGAATCGGAATTATAAAAAGCAAAACTCCGGCATACGGCGCAAAATCTTCGCTCCAATTCCACGAAGTTTGCGAAAAAATCGGATCGTTTTCGCGCCAAATGAAAGCGAGCGTGAAACACAAAACGGAGAAAACCGCATCAAACAAAAAAATCGCCGCTTTTACTGACGGCAAAACCCATTGCGGAACGCGCTTTTCCGCTTTGACAAGATTTATTTTGGTTTCAAAGGTAGTTTCAGCTTTCATCTTAATCTCTTAAATCTTTGTAGGATAATAACCGATTTGTTGAAATTTTCAGATTCTTGTTTTCTGTATGATTGACTGGTAATCTGTTGTGAAATAAAAGTATCATTTAATTTATCAAGAAATTATGGACAACGAGAAACAAAATCGGCGCGAGTTTTTAAAATTGGGCGCGGCTGGAATTGCCGCGATAAGTTTAATAAAAAACACTAAAGCGGGTGAAATTTTATCTTTTGAAACGGATTTTGAATTGACCGAAACGACCATCGGCGAACTGCAAGCCAAAATGAAATCGGGCGTAGTTTCTTCGAGAAAACTCGTCGAAATGTATCTGCAAAGAATTAAGGAAATTGATCCGAAAATTAATTCCGTCATTGAAATCAATCCCGACGCGCTGAAAATTGCTGACGAAATGGACAAAGAGCGCAAAAAAGGCAAAATGCGTTCGCCGATGCACGGTATTCCGATTTTGATAAAAGACAATATTGACACCGCCGACAAAATGAAAACAACCGCCGGAAGTTTCGCCCTTCTTGACGCGCCGACTCCAAAGGAAGATGCGTTTTTAGTCAAACAATTGAGAAAAGCGGGCGCGATCATTATCGGCAAAACCAATCTGAGCGAATGGGCGAATTTTCGTTCGACAAAATCAATTAGCGGTTGGTCGGGACGCGGCGGACAGACTAATAATCCGTATATTTTAGACCAAAATCCGTGTGGTTCGAGTGCCGGAACAGGCGCGGCGATTTCCGCTAATCTTGCAGCGGTTGGCATCGGCACGGAAACCAACGGTTCGATTATTTGTCCGGCGACGCGCAACGGCATCGTCGGCATCAAACCGACGCTCGGCTTAATTTCCAGAAGCGGCGTGATTCCCATTGCACACACGCAGGACACGGCGGGACCGATGACACGCACCGTCGCGGACGCGGCGATTTTGCTCGGTGTATTGGTTGGTAAAGACAAATCCGACGTGATTACTTCAAGTGCTGCAAAAGGTCAGAAAGATTACGCGAAATTTCTTGATAGAGACGGTTTGCGCGGTTCGAGAATCGGCGTGGCGCGGCAGTTTTTCGGCAGAGACGAAAAAGTCAAAGCGATTATCGAAGCGCATTTGCAGACTTTAAAAGACGGCGGCGCGACTTTGATTGATGTCGAATTTCCGACCATCAAAGATTTCGGCAAATATGAAACGGCGGTTTTGCAATACGAATTCAAAACCGATTTGAACAAATATCTCGCCGCGAGAGGCGCGAAATATAAAACGCTCGCCGAATTAATTAAATATAACGAAGAAAATAAAGACCGCGAATTGCCATTGTTCGGGCAGGAAATTTTTATCGAATCGGAAAAACGCGGCGATTTGACCGACAAAGAATATATTGAAGCGTTGCAAAGTTTGAAAAAAGGAACGCAAACCGACGGAATTGATGCCGTCGTCATCAAAGACAAACTCGACGCAATTGTTTCGACGGCGGGCGGCGCAACGTGGTCGCTGGCGGCAGTTGCCGGTTATCCTTATATCACCGTTCCCGCCGGTTTTATTGACGAAATGCCGGTCGGAATCGGATTTTTCGGACGCGCTTTTACCGAGCCGAATTTAATTAAAATCGCTTATGCCTTTGAGCAAAAAACTAAAGCAAGGCAAACACCGAAATTTCTGCCGACAATGAAAAAAGAGTCATCAATTTGATGACTCTTTTTTTGAAAATTGGCTCCGCAGGTAAGACTCGAACTTACAACCCTTCGGTTAACAGCCAAAGGATGTGCGAATAATACAATCTCAGCAGACATCAGCAGACATCCAAATAATCCTATAAATACCCTATTTACTACACTTAGTTATATCATTCAATATCACTTGCTATCACGACGGAACAGAACTTATCATAATAGTCATAGGGAAAAGTATAGGGAAAAATATGGACACCATAAAGGCAGGAAAAAAGAGAAAATCGGCTCCGAGATATTGGATTGAGAAAAACGGTAAAATTTATGCGCGTTTGCAATACACGGATGACACCGGCGCAAGGCGTGAAAAGTATCAACCGATCACCGATAAGCGGACGGCTCGCAGTGAAGTCGAAAAGATGCGGCGGGAACTCGAAAAGCACGGTTCGGAAACTCTGCGTTCTGACAAAATGACGTTTGCTGATCTTGCCGC
>JBDTSO010000354.1:0-3592 GCA_039931085.1 Acidobacteriota bacterium
GCCCAATTTGAAAGACCGAGCGCGAGAAAGCGCAAGGCTTCGGCTTCAAATTCGGTCAAAAGCGGACGTTTGAACGAATCCTTAAATGCCGGATCAATCATATCCGCGCCGTCTTCCAAAACGGTGGCGACAAAGCGCAGAAAGCGTGATTCGGGATTGTTTTTATGAATAAACCCATATGCCGGCGGCGGTTCGACGGTGCGGACGATTTTACGAATTTCGTTGATATAAATTTCGTGCGGAAACTGCGTCCAAAATATGATTCGCGCGGCGGGAAAATCACGCCAGATCGCGCGGGCGGCTTTTACACCGGACAATCCGGGCATCTGAATATCGAAAATACACAGCGTCGGCTGATGTTCGAGCGTCAAAGCCTGCGCCGTCGCGCCGTCCGACGCTTCGATAATCGGCAGGTGTTCGGGAAATTCCCGCGCAAGAAGTTCGCAGACATAATGGCGTTGGGCTTCGTTATCTTCGGCAATAAGAATGGACATATAGTTTTACCTGAATCGTAAATCGTCAATCGAAAAGACAAGAGTCGCGTCGCAACGCTTGAACGACTCTGCCAAGTGCGGCTTAATTATGAACTATTACTCACACAAAAAGCATTATATCAATTCAAATCAAAATTAAGTTTTTGGAAATTATCGAAAAAAGAGATTAACACTAACGCCATAGAAAAAGCGGCATTTGAATTGGCGGGATTCATCGCCGACAAGAAAAATAAAGAACTTGTGCCGGAAGAAATCCGTGTTATTATCTGGATTTGTTTGTCGAATGCGCGGCAGCCGTCTATGATGGTAAAAAAACTTTCGGACGAGGATAAAACCGAAATTTAAGTGATTTTACCCGATGAAAAATCAACAATTAAATTTTAATTTATGGATAAAACCCGTGCGGTTACTAGATTAAGAAAACCTACCTTTCAAAATCTTCTCATTCTGATGAGCAGTGAATTCGCTGCCAGAGGCTTTACGTTTGTCGCTTTTGCGTATTTGGCGAGAACGCTCGGACAGGCAAACTACGGTTTTATTGCGCCGGCTTATGCAATATTGATGTTTTGCACTCTGGTCGCAGATTTTGGAGCCGGGACGTTTGGAACAAGAGAAGTCGCCAAAAATCCTGAAACTGCCGATGATCTTACAAATAAAATAGTTTCCGCCCAAATGCTTTTAGCAATCGTTATGTTATGTTTGCTGGTGTTTTTTTGTTTTATCATTCCTGCAAATTCCATACAGGTGCGATTGCTGATCGGTTTCGGCATCAGCCTTTTGGGAACTCCCTTTGTGCTAAACTGGGTATTTCAAGGGCGAAATGAAATGTTTTTGGCTGCCGCTCCGATGGCACTGCGTCAAGCCGTATTTTTGATAATAGTCCTTTTCGTAGTTTCACAGCCCGCCGATGTTGTCCGCTTGCCGCTTGCCGAAATCGGTGCTGTCGCGGCGGCAGGATTGATTTTTGTCATAATTTATAATCGCCGTGTCGGACGGATTCGTCTGTCGTTTGCAAAAGCGGTGGATAAAGATTTATTTAAGGAAGCTCTGCCCATTGGCGGCGCACAGTTTATCTGGGCATTGAGAATTTATCTGCCCGTTGTCGCCGTCGGAATAATAAAAGGCTCAGAATCTGCCGGTTTGTTTGATGTCGGACATCGAATAGTAATGGTTTTTCTGACGCTTCTCGGCGTTTATTTTACCAATTTGCTTCCCGCGCTCAGTCTGACATCTCACGATTCTATGAACGAAATGAAACAATTGCTTTATCGTTCATTATTTTTTAGTGTTATCTGCGCGGTTGGGCTGGCGGTTTTTATCTATTTTTCTGCACCGCTTGTTCTCAAAATTGTCTACGGAAACTCATTTGTTGAATATGAAAGCGTTAAGTCCTTTGTGGTTCTGACCTTGCTTGTTCCGGTGCTTGCCTTGCGGCGAAACGGGCGAACGGCACTCATTACGCTAAATCTGCAAAATCTGGATTTTCATATTTCCGCCGCCGGTGCTGTTCTTATGATTTTATTATTGCTGCCGCTGACATATTTTTACGGTATAATCGGTTGTGCCTGGTCTATGGTCATTTCGGAACTCGTGAGCGCAGTTTTAACCTGGATATTTCTTCTGCCCAAAATCAGAATCAGACAAGCAGCGATGAAATAATGTCGAAGGAACAAGCCAAACAAATTGATAATTCTCCGGTAAATCCGGTATTTATTGTCGGCGCACCGCGCAGTGGGACAAGTCTGTTGCGGGTGCTTTTAAATCGTCATCCGGCTTTCGGGCTGTGTGATGAAACGTATTTTTTCTACTACGTCTATCATCGGCAGAATATCTTCGGTGATTTGCAAAATCTTCAAAATCGTCGGGTTTTAATCGAACGATATTCGGAAACCCGGCGCATTCGCGGCTTGGACGTTGACCTTGATGCTTTGAAACAGCATTTACTTGAAGAAGCAACCGATTACCAAAACTTTTTTATCGCCCTTCTGAAATTTTTTGCGAAAACAAAAGGCAAAAAACGCTACGGCGAGAAAACTCCGCATCACGCATTTGAAGCGGAAACTCTTTGTCGAATATATCCGCAATGCCGATTGATTCACCTCGTCAGAGACCCGCGTGATGTTGTCGAATCGTTAATGAGAATGCCGTGGGGATCGCCGAGTATCGCCGCTAACACGCGTTTGTGGGTTAAATCCGTTAAGGCTGCCGAACTCTGCAAAGATGAGGAAAATTTTCTTCGTGTGAAATATGAAATGCTTGTAAATAATCCCGAAGTTGAATTACGACGGATTTGTAAATTTCTGTCCGAACCGTTTGACGAACAAATGTTAGCGGCAGCGACCGAAGAAAAAAAAGGTTTGCATCCGTGGTTTCAGCGGGCGCAAAAGCCTGTTAATACCAACCGAATCGAGAAGTGGCGCGACGCACTGACCGCCCGACAAATCGCCATTGTCGAACGAATAGCCGGAGAAACAATGAGAACAATGGGATATTCTCCGACTGATGCAGTTCTTTCGTCAACCCGGCATACGGCGGCACTCGCACACGAAGCGTTTGCAGCAGTAAATTCAAGGATAATGAAACTTCCGCGTATTTGGTATCACTGGATACAGCCGAAACAACTGGCGGCGGAAGAAGCCTGGATTGACAATGTTGATTCTAAGTCAAAACGCTCCGATGCAAACATCGCCGGATAGAACACAAGCTGTTTGAAAACTCCGACGCTCATCACGCGAAAAGTTAGAAACAGCTTCGTAAAATTAGTGAACACAATTTAACGCGCTTTAGCCGTGTCCACCTAAAATTGTTAATCACTTCGGGCAACATCAAATTGGAAAATCTGCCCGGCTTCAAAAAATGTCAACTGTCTCGACAGACAATTATCAAGCGATTGACTCCACAAAATGGTCGCCCGATTGAGTTTTTCATAGTAAAAAACGCTTTTCCAACGGAAGCCATTTGTAATTCCTTAAATTGATAACATTTAAAATTTCGTTTGCCATCCGGTTATCGCGCGTTATGTATTTTATACAAGTCAAACAACTTAGAGGAATTTGAGTTTGAATTTACGCGAGCATTTTAAGTTTCGTTGTTGCGTC
>JBDTSO010000355.1:0-3577 GCA_039931085.1 Acidobacteriota bacterium
TAACAAAAATTTTGACGAATACAAACACGAATGTCGGAACGAACGAAAGAATCGCTTCGGCAGTCGGCGGCGGCGCGTTAATCACTTACGGACTCAAGCGCAGCGACACGTTGGGCGTGATACTTTCGATTTTGGGCGGCGGTATTGCACTGCGCGGTTTAACCGGGCATTGTCAGGTTTATGACAAGATGAATGTCAGCACGAATGAGAAATCGAGAAATCCGAAATCGCCGTTCACGGACAGTTGGACTTCGGGCAAAATTCACGTTACAAAATCAGTTACGATTAACAAATCGCCTGAAGAACTTTACAATTTCTGGCACAATTTCGAGAATCTGCCGAAGTTTATGAATCATCTGGAAGCGGTCAAAAATCTCGACGGCAACCGTTCGCATTGGAAAACAAAAGCTCCGCTCGGCTATTCGGTTGAATGGGACGCGGAAACGACCAGCGATCAGAAAAACGAAAGAATCGGCTGGCGTTCGCTCGAAGGCGCGGATATTCCGAACTCCGGCGTGGTTGAATTCAAACCGACGACAAATCGCGGAACTGTGGTGAAAGTCAGTTTGACTTACGAAGCTCCGGGAGGAAAATTGGGCGCACTCGCCGCCAAACTTTTCGGCGAAGCACCGAGTCAACAGGTTGACGAAGATTTGCGCCGTTTCAAAAGTTTGATGGAAGCGGGAATGAATTTGAAGGTCGAAGGACAATCTTCAGGACGTGCGGAATCTGCAAAAAGTGCTTCGGCATAAATTTTTATATCGAAAACGGGCGGCAAAATTTTTCAGAATCAAAGTCGTCCGTTTCATCACATATTTAAAACTCCGTTTCATCACATATTTAAAACAAGGAAGGGTAAAAAATGAGTAATATTAAAGAGAAATTTATTGACGCTTTGGCAAAATTGGAAGCGGACGAAAATGTTGACGAAATTATCAGTCTTTTCGCCGACGATTGCGAAGTCGGCAACGTGGCGACGCACGAAAATATGAGCGGCACGGAAGGCGCACGTCAATTTTGGACGAATTATCGGAAGACTTTCGGCGAAAGAAAATCCACATTCAAAAACAAGTTAGAAACCGATGGGAGAGCCGCGCTCGAATGGACGAGTGTCGGCACGAGCGCGAACGGCAGCGAAATTTATTACGAAGGTGTCAGTATTTTGGAAACCGACGGCGATAAAATCAAGCGGTTTTTTGCATATTTCAATCCCGCAAAATTGGGACGCGAAATCGAGGAGAAAAAGAGTGCCTGAAAAATTAAAAAAGGGTGATAAAGTCGAATGGAATACTTCGCAAGGAAAAACGACGGGAACTGTCAAGAAAAAATTGACATCGCCGATTGATATAAAAGATCATCACGTCGCCGCTTCAAAAGACAATCCCGAATATTTGGTGGAAGCCGAAAAAAGCGGCAAAGAAGCGGCGCACAAACCGGAATCGCTTAAAAAGAAGAAATAATTTTATTAAAAGAACAAGGAGGTTTTTATCATGAAAGCAGTATGTTGGTATGGAAAACACGATGTTCAGGTGATGAACGTGCCTGACCCGGAAATTATGAACGCGCGTGATGCGATTATCAAGATCACGTCAACCGCGATTTGCGGTTCGGATTTACATTTATACAACGGTTATATTCCGACGATGCAGGAAGGCGACATTCTCGGACACGAATTTATGGGCGAAGTCGTCGAAACGGGCAAGGAAGTTACTAATTTGAAAAAGGGCGACAAAGTCGTCGTACCTTTTACAATTGCGTGCGGAAATTGTTTTTTCTGTCAGCGCGAAATTTGGTCGGCTTGCGATAATTCAAATCCGACACCCGGAATAGCCGAAGAACTCTATGGTTATTCGCCGTCGGCACTTTTCGGTTATTCGCATATGCTCGGCGGTTTTGCCGGCGGTCAAGCCGAATATGTGCGCGTGCCGTTTGCCGATGTCGGTCCGATCAAAATTCCTGATCACATTAATGATGAGAAATCTATATTCTTATCCGATATTTTCCCGACCGGTTATCAGGCGGCGGAAAATTGCGACATCAAAGAAGGCGACACGGTTGCCGTTTGGGGCTGCGGTCCGGTCGGACAGTTTGCGATCAAGTCAGCATTTATGCTCGGCGCGGAAAAAGTTATTGCGATTGACCACTACGAAGCGCGGCTCGAAGAAGCCAAAGCCGCGAATGAAAATCTGGAAACAATAAATTTTGACGACGTTGAAGTTTACGACAAAATTCTCGATTTAACCGGCGGACGCGGACCCGATTCCTGCATTGATGCCGTCGGTTTGGAATCGCACGGCACAACGCCCGACGCGCTTTTGGATTGGGTGCAAGTTTACGCTTTTCAGGAAACAGGTCGTCCGCACGCGCTCCGGCAAGCGATTTACTGCTGTCGCAAAGGTGGTACGGTTTCGATTCCGGGCGTTTACGGCGGATTTCTGAATCAATTTCCGATGGGCGCGGCGTTCGGCAAAGGTTTAACCTTCAAAATGGGACAAACCAATATGCACAAATACTTAAAGCCGTTGCTGTCGGCAATCGAAGAAGGCAAAATTGATCCGTCGTTTGTCATTTCGCATCGTTTGAAATTGAGCGAAGCACCGATGGCTTACGACAATTTTAACACCGAGAAAAACACTTGGCGTAAAGTCGTTTTGAAACCGTAAGAAGGGCAAATTATATTACATTAAAGAGAGTTGGAACTCTTGTAAATCAAGCATTTTGTTTTGATCTACGAGAGTTTCAACTTTTTAAATACAAATAAAATTTCTACTTTTCAGCAAATTAATATTACATTCTTTTGCAAATTTGTTATATTATCACTGACAAAAAACTCTTGACTTAATTCTGAAATGAAACAACATCAACTATTTAACAAAGATATTCGACATATTATTTTCATAATTTTATTCTCACTTTCGTTTTCAATCGGCGCATTTGCTCAAGAAAGTCCCAAACCCGCAGGTCAGCCTGTTCTTCCCGCAGACTTTAAATCCGACGGCTGTTCAAATTTTCCAGATTACGATTACAGAGATTGCTGTGTCGAACACGACAAGACATATTATGTCGGCGGAAGTTGGAAAAAGCGTTGGCGCAGCGATAAAAAACTTTACAAATGCGTTACGGCGAAAAAGGGATTCGAGCATAAATTTATCGCTCCCGCAATGTGGTTCGGCGTTCGCGCTTTCGGCGTTCCGTGGCTGCCGACATCGTTTCGCTGGGGTTTCGGCAAAGACGAAATTAGCAGGCAAATCGAAGACAAAAAACCCGACAACAAAGATTGATAATTTTAACAATCAAAGTCGTAAAATTCACCGATAAACTTATGAATATCATTTGTTTGTCGGCTGTCTAAATTTGCGAAAAAATGGTAAAATAACAGTAACTTTTAAGTGAAATTTAATAGTAGAGGATAATAAAAATTGGCTAAACCAAAAACAGAATACGGAGCGGATTCAATTACAGTTTTAGAAGGACGCGATGCGGTTAGAAAGCGTCCGGCAATGTATATCGGTTCAACCGGCGACATCGGACTTCATCATCTCGTCTATGAAGTCGTTGACAATTCGGTTGATGAAGC
>JBDTSO010000356.1:0-3573 GCA_039931085.1 Acidobacteriota bacterium
GCGTGGATTTTGTTTATAAATCTTCGTTTGATAAAGCGAATCGCAGTTCAATCGAGAGTTTTCGCGGCGGCGGAATGAAATTCGGATTGGAAATTTTGGCAAAGGTCAAAGAAGAAATCGGCGTTCCGGTAATTACCGACGTTCACGAAACGTGGCAAGTTAAAAAGGTTGCCGAAGTCGCCGATATGATTCAAATTCCGGCGTTTCTGTGTCGTCAAACCGATTTATTAGTCGAATCGGCACGTACGAAAAAAGCGGTCAACGTCAAAAAAGGACAATTTCTTTCGCCGTGGGACGCGAAAAATATCGTTGACAAATTAAAAGAAGCGGGAAGTGAAAAAATTTTGTTGACGGAACGCGGCGCGAGTTTCGGCTACAATAATTTAGTTGTTGATTTGAGAAGTTTTCCGGTGATGCGCTCTTTTGGTGTGCCGGTCGTTTTTGACGTAACGCATTCGCTTCAACTTCCCGGCGGACTCGGCAAGGCAACGGGCGGGCAAGCCGAATACATCGAACATTTTGCCCGCGCCGGTGTCGCTTGCGGCGTGGACGCGGTTTTTATGGAAGTTCACGACAATCCGAGCGTTGCGCCATCAGACGGTCCGAACCAATTACCGTTAAATAAATTGGAAAAACTTTTGACGAAACTGAAAGCGATTCACGAATTAATAAATAAAGATTAAAGCAAAAATGAATAAAATTTCATCGGTTATTTTTACGATTTTACTGTTTGCATTTTCCTTTTACGCGCAAGACGACAGCCGCGCTTCGATCACGTGGCAAGTGCTGAAATACGATATTACGGCGACTTTGCCGCAAACGGAAACGGACAGAAATTTAACGGTCAAAGCTATTTTGAATCTAAAAAACGTCAGCGGCAGCGCGGGTTCGCGGCTGACTTTGCGAATCAGTCCGAGCGCGGAAGTTTCGGCTGTCAAAGTAAATGACGCGACGGCGGATTTCAGCAAAGGCGAAGAAAAACTCGGCACCGGAACTTTGCAGCGAATTATTGTGCGTCTGCCTTCGATTCCGCCTAACCAAACTTTTTCGGTGGCGGTTGATTACAAATTAAATGTTAAAGAAAATTCGGGTTTGAACGCGCTTTCACCTGTTGATTCACAATTTTTGCCGTTGTCGTTTTGGTATCCTACACCGAACAGTTGGTATTTTGCGCGTGGTGCGGATTACGCGCCGTTTTCGTTGAAAGTTATTGCGGCAAACAATCTAATGGTATTATCGTCGGGTGTTTCAGCGGCGAACGTTTTTGAGCAGAAATTAAAAGGTCAACCATTTTTTATCGCGGGAAATTGGGACAAAATCGAAGCAAGCGGCGTTGAAGTTTATCTGCCGAAAGGCGCGGACGCTGAAGCGCAGAAACGCGCTCAGGAATTGGCTGGTTTGGCTTCGGAGGCGAAAACTTTTACGGCGAATCTTTTGGGAACTACGCCAGACGAGCCGCTGCGAATTATCGCAGCAAAAAGCGGCGCGGGTTTTTCGGGCGGCGGCACTATTTTTGTTGACGACAGCGTTTTTCGGCGGCAGAAAATTGATTCAAACACCGCAATGATGATTGCTGATGCAATTGCGAAAATGTGGCTTGGAAATTCCGTCAATGTCAACGGCGATGCTTACGGCGTGATTCGTGAGGGTTTGCCGAAATTTATCGCCACGCAGTTTTTAGAATCGAAATACGGCAAGGAAATCGCCGACATCGAAAGATTGAGACAGCGCACGGCTTACGCCGCAATTGCTAAACGCGACGCGCCTTTGAATATCGTTTCGCCGCTTGACGATTATTATTATTCGGAAGTTGCCAACAAAGGCGCAATGATTTGGCGGCTTTTGGCGAAAAAAGTCGGGCAGGACGAATTTTTTAATATTTTGCGGGCGAATATGAAGGACGGCGATTTGCAGTTGAGCGAATTGCGTTCCGCATTTTCGTCGCAGAAAGATTTTCTCGATTACGCCTTTGATCAGGTTACCGACACGAATTTATTAGTCGGTCTGCCGCAGACAAACGGCGCAGAAACAAAAATCGCCGTGCTAAATACGGGTTCGATTGACGCGGCGGTCAATGTTCTGGCAACAACCGCAAACGGCGAAAAATTGACGGCGCAAACGACAATTCCGGCGAAAAGTTTAGGCGAAGTGAGTTTTAAAACTCCGAATAAAATCGTGCGGACGGAAATTGACGGCGACAAACTTTATCCGCAAACCGATTATTCCGATGATGTCGCGCCGCGTGCTTTTAACGACAGCGACGCGCTTTTAGCCGTCAAGCAAGCCTTCGACAAACAGGATTTTGGCAACGCCGAAAAAAACGCGCGACAGGTTTTGCAGTCAAATTCGCGTTACGATGATGTCAGAATTTTGCTTGCCCGCGCTCTTTTGGCGCAAAATAAAACCGCAGATGCCGAAAAAGAATTTCGTGCCGTTTTAGACGAAAAATTGCCGACTTCGAGAAGTTTGGCGTGGGCAAACGAAGGTCTCGGCGAAATCGCTATGAAAAACAACCAAAACGCGCAGGCGGCGAAATTTTTTCAAGAGTCGATCAATGCCGATGCCGAATACGGCGCGACGCTGGCAGCGCGAAACGGAAGAAATAAAACAAACAATTCGACGGCGATTGACGAAAGCATTCAAGCATTTTTCGCCCAATTCGATAAAGCCGCCGCTTCGGGACGCAAAGCCGATGTGGACACATTGATTTTACCGGGCGAAATTCCAAGATTTTCAGGCGGAATTGCCGGAGCGCAACAATGGCAGACAAAAATTTTGCAGGTTGACAAAATTGACGCGAATAATGTTTTGGTCGAAACAAATCTTGCCATCAAACTGCTCAACAAAGATGTCGAAACCGGAACGGCTGTTTTCCGTCTTGCAAAAGTCGGCAATAATTGGAAATTGAGCGGCGTGGATATTTTTGAAGTGAGATAAACTCGTCTGCCGGATGTAATTTTTTCACCGCAGAGACGCAGAGTTGACGCAGAGAAACGCGGAGTATTATTTTATTCGGCGGAACTCTGCGAATTCTCTGCGCCTCAGCGGTAAAATCAAACATAACTCTCGCAATTATCTGCTGAGTTAGAAAAATAACCCAAATTATAAATGCAACACGAACTTGTACTTATTCTCGATTTCGGCTCGCAATACACACAGCTTATCGCGCGGCGCGTGCGTGAGCAGGGCGTTTATTGCGAGATCGTGCCGTTTCACTACGCGCTGGAAGAAATCATCAACAAGCATCCGAAAGGCGTGATTCTTTCGGGCGGACCTTCGAGCGTGACGGACGAAGACGCGCCGAAGGTAGCGAAGGATTTTTACGACAAGATTGATGCGCCGATTCTCGGAATTTGTTACGGAATGCAGCTTTTGGCGGTTGATTTCGGCGGCGAATCAATGCCGGCACAGAGGCGCGAATACGGACACGCACGGTTGAAAGTTTTGAGCGGCGAAACCGCGCTTTTTAAAGATTTGCCGTTTGAACTCGACGTTTGGATGAGCCACGGCGACCACGTTACACGGCTGCCCAAAGGCTTTCACACGACGGCGACAACGGGCGATGTCGTAACG